>CAZXWM010000089.1:0-12236 GCA_964644215.1 uncultured Phormidium sp. | reverse complement strand
ATGCCGTACTCGCCGCAATTTCCACAATCAACTCCGGCGCACCTTCAATATAATCATCCTCGCCAATCCGCGACTGTCCCCCCACCGACTCATCGAGCCGCAGCAAAGCATCGGGTTGAACTTCATTGTCCAAATCCAGACGAACCGTCGTGTTATCAAACACCATAACAGTCGGGGTAGCCGCTGCATAAACCATTAACCAGCCCATGATGAAGCCGTGAGGTTGGCCATGTTGTCTAGCTCTAACTGGCGATGCCATATAAACCACCCCTTCGACTAATTCGGCTTTCTTCACTTCTGGCAGCAACCCATAACGTCGCTCAAACTCAGTCCGAGTGAGGCGATCGCCACTTTCCAAAGTTGGCATGAGTTTCAACGTCATTGATTTTCCTCGACTCATCACCGAACCTCCTGGCATTCTCGAACGACACTCAAATTAGGGAGGGCGCACCACTTGCGGTTCGCCCCTACAGACCATCATACTCTCGACCCAATCGGGCCGCTGCTGAAACTCCTGTCACGAAGGATACTCTGAGTTGGGAGAGAATCTCCGACCCGTTGCCTGTTGTCATCCTCCCTAAGCAAAAGCTCTCACTGACGCGACCCCAACGCCTCAACAAACCGCTCATATTCAGGCGAACCTATCCCCTCCTGTAACCGGGTCAACACCGGCCCCATCTCCCCCGCCAACAATGCCTTCACCTCCAACACCAACCCCGGAAAAAACGGACTGCTCAAACACCCCGCCGCGTCCGCTTCCTGCTGGCGATACTCTCCCTCATCGAGAACGTACCAACGAAACTCATCTTCGAGAACCACCCACACCAGATATTCCCGAACCCCATTGCGACGATAGGCCTGGAGCTTATCATGGAGGTCATAGGATGCCGTACTCGCCGCAATTTCCACAATCAACTCCGGCGCACCTTCAATATAATCGTCCTCGCTAATCCGCGACTGTCCCCCCACCGACTCATCCAAACGCAAGAGAGCATCGGGTTGGGGTTCGTTGTCCAAGTCCAGACGAACCGTTGTATTATCAGCGCAATAGACTCCAGGTGTTGTTGCCCGGTACACTCCCAACCAAGTCATAATATCGCTGTGGGGTTGACCGTGCTGTCGATACCTTAATGGAGATGCCACGTAAACAATTCCTTCAACTAGCTCTGCCTTTTTAACATGAGGCATCCGTTGGTAGCGTCGCTCGAATTCAGGACGGGTGAGGCGATCGCCACTTTCCAAAATTGGCATGAGTTTCAACGTCATTGATTTTCCTCGACTCATCACCGAACCTCCCGGCCTTCTCGAATGACACTCAAATTAGAGAGAGCGCGCCACTGGCGTTCGCCCCTACAGACCATCATACTCTCGACCCCATCGGGCCGCCGCCGAGCCTTCTCCGCCGCCGCTTCCTGAGACAATACCGGCGATCGCAACAGATCTGATACGGCACCAACACCCCATCCAAGCGTTGTTTCCGTTCCTTACAATGTATTAACGACATCAGTTTTACTGACACCTTTATGAGACGCGACTGCCCTTAAAATACTATTGAGAGTCCCTAATCGCAACGGATTGTGATTAGGAATACTCAATCTTTGATGACAGGGAGAGTCAGTGTCCAAAATAATATGACTACCCTGTTGATGGACGATTCGATAATCCCAATGCCGACAAAGAGCCTCCACCAAATATTTCCCCTTTAAATCCCTGGGAATCTTCATGACCCAGACTCACCTATTGAATGACCAACATCTCCTCCTTAACCAAATGCAGCTTAACTTTAGGAAAGCTGGATTTATCAAAATAATAGCCTTTAACTGCCTCATTGACATTTGCACGTAACGCGTCCCAACTATCACCTTGGGTAAAAATATTTTCAGTCAAGCATTCGGCAACAAACCCACCATCTTCATCTTCACACACTTCAAAAACAATGACTGAATTCATGATGTTTTCCATTGAAATTCATCAACCATTTGAACTGGGTTCATATCCAAAATTTCCCAGACAGTGTCCCAACTCAAATTAGGGAACTGACTGACCATTATATAGCAAAAGTTGGTCTGAATAGGACAAAAAACAGGGGACAAGAAGGCAAAAGGCATAACCCACCCCTGCCCCTCCCACCGAGGGGATGGCAAGAGGCAAGAGGTAGGAGATTCTCTTGCAATTCAGAGTATCCTTGCTGAGTGTCAATCAGGCAATCTTCGATTGCTATACTCTCGACCCAATCGGGCCGCCGCCGAACCTTCTCCGCCGCCGCTTCCTGAGACAATACCGGCCGCAACCAACTCCCCCCACTCTATCCGGCCACTGGCTCAGATGAAGACACCCGGTGTCTCCAACGACACCGAGTGTCTGGAGTGACGGAGCCGAATGACCCTCTCAAACGACCCCGCCAACCCAGCCTCAAAATCCCCCATCCCCGTACAATTCAACAACGCCTCCGCCAACACCTGCCGCCGACCTGCCAATTGTGGAACTGTTTTATTGAAAACTCAACCAAGAAAATAGTTCTTGTGCCGATCGTTGTAAATCTTCCAGCCTCTCCAGGGTCGGCAAAATGTCGTCCCCCAATTTAATCTCAGGAAACAGGTTAGGTTTAACAATCATGACTGACTCATCTGTCGGGTCAATCAACCAGCCAAGTTGAGTTCCATGATGAAGACAAAAAAGGATTTTCCGAATAACTTGATTGGCAGATTGATCGGGAGATAAAATCTCAATGACCCAATCGGGATGACTCTCAAAACGATTGGCTATTTTTCCCTGTTCAGTTTTGGGGATGCGCTCCCACGTAAAAACACTGATATCTGGCACAACAGAACGTCCTGCGAACGTACACCGTAACTCAGTAAACGCATGAGCCAACTTTTTGGCTAAAGCAGCCTCGTTAATCACCGTTCCTAAACGAATTTGTAAGGTACTATGTTCTCCCTGAGGCATTGGCTTCTGCTCTATTTGTCCTTCAACGTATTCCCGGGCGGGTTGAGTTTCGGGAAGCGCCAAAAATTCCTCTAGGGTAATTTGGGTTTCAGCTTGAGTCACACGAACCATATCTGTTCTCCTAACCGTTTATCGGCGATTGATAGTCTTTTCCAGCAATAGACATCACCGCTGCGATCAATGCTTAGTCCTGGGGATGCGATCGCCCGATCCTCAGCCTAAAATTATACTGACAACCGCCCCCCCGAGGGGATTCTCTAAGGAACTGTGGCGAAATAACCAATTCAAAAGTAACGGCTCAATCTCAAACTCCTCTGCCCCCACCTTACCCTCGATAAACAGAAACAGGGCCTTACCCGATAGTTTAATCGTTTGCTCCTGGGCATCCTTGAACTCCATACTCCAGTACTCCAATGGATAATTTTCCCACTGAGTGCCATAGAAGTTCCAGTAATCATCAATTTTCTGATTCTGATTAGCAATCTGCTTCAACGTCTGCACAAAATCCTCAAGATAGTCTTCGAGTATTCCCGGCTTTAACTGGCCCGATAGCCCCGTCGTATTCTGGCGAAGATTAAACAAATCTAAATTGAGGCGATCGCCCACCGCACTCTCCAAATCACGAGGTTCACTCGAAGTAGCCCCCGTACTTTTGGCTGTAAAATTTTGAACAATACCTAACGAATAAAACGTTCCCATTTTAATGATTTAGACCTACCCTAAACAGTCCATTATAATAAGTTTAACCCAAATCTTTAGAATCCGCCAACGCCAAGAGAAAATCAACATACCCCTGCAAATCCGCGCCAATCAAAGGAACCACCTGGTCATACACCGACCTGAGATACTCCAATCGCCGCCAATCATAATCAAACTCATAGTAATACCGCTTAAAATGGCGAAAGCGCCGCAGTTCATCGAGCAAGCGATAGGTTTCTCGCGACAAAACCGCTTTACGCACACCCGGAACCTCAACCCGCATTTTTGGCAATAACTCCTTGTGCCACTGCTGCGGGTCTAAATGATTCTCAAACTGGCGAGCAATCCGAAACAAAATCGTTTCGACACAGGTATAGGTATTACAGAAAATTTCCGCCAACAAGACCGCATCCCGCACATCCCGTTGACTCGAGTCAGCAAACTGGCTCTCATAGGACTCATAAAGACCTTGCAGCCGTTCGAGAACCGACTGACTCTCACGAATTTCTCCCACCAACAGCAACAGGTTATCTCTCACCATACAAGACCTCACCCTTGGCCAAAATAATTCTCTGGAACGACGGGTCAACCTCCTCCCAGTGCAGCAAATCCAGCGAGAAGCGCGTCAACTCCTCCGCCTCTCCAAACAAGCGCATAAACTGGGGAAACGCCAACCCCGCTACGGCCAAATCAATATCCGAGGCCTCGGAAAAATGCTCTGGCTGCAACACCGACCCCCACTGAACTATCATCCGAGGTTGATAGTGGTCAAGGGTCAACTGCACAATCTGCTGAGCATCGTCCCGCGCCTGTTGCCACAAACTCAACCGTTGCTTCTGACGAGCCTCCTGTCGAGCCTGCAAACGCCGTCGAGCTGCTGCATAATCAAACATAGGTTTACCTGGGCTTTGTTTATCGCTTAGCATAAAACTATTACAATGTCAAGTTTTATTCAGGCGATCGCCGTCCCATTGGCAACAGCCCCTGAGCCTCATTCAGCAGCGATACGTTCTTCGGTGATGGGGTTAAAACAGAGGAGACTCTCAGGGGGAAAGCGGACCCACAGCACCTCCCCCGGCTGCGGTTGAATGCTGGCGGGGACAAAGAGATTGAGAGTCTCGTTGTGACTCGCAGACCCCTCAGAGACGATCGCCCCCCGAACCAGAGTTTCCCGTCCGAGAGGTTCCGTGAGACTAACTCGCACCCGCAGACTTCCCGGTTGCTCAGACGAGAGTTCGATCGCCTCGGGACGAATCCCCAGATTAACGGTCATCGGGGAGGTGGAGTTGGGCATCTGTTTGAGCGATCGCCGCAGTTGAGGAGCCAGCGGCAGCGCATAACCACTCACATCGAGACTCGACCCGCTATAACTCGCGACTAACAGATTCATCGGTGGACTGCCCAAAAACGTCGCAATCACCTGATTATTGGGTTGGTTATACACCTGCAACGGCGTACCAATTTGTTGAATCTTGCCCTCATGTAAGACCACCAGGCGATCGCTCAAGGTCATGGCCTCGGTCTGATCATGAGTCACATAAATCGTCGTAATCCCCAACTGTTGATGTAACCCCTTCAACTGCGATCGCATCTCATCCCGTAATTGAGCATCCAAATTGCTCAACGGTTCATCCAACAAAAACACCTGAGGTTGACGAGCAATGGCCCGGCCAAGGGCTACCCGTTGCTGCTGGCCCCCCGAAAGCTGTTTCGGCTTACGCTGTAACAAATGGGCAATATCCAAAATTTCCGCCACATAGGTGACGCGATCGCAAATCGTCTTCTTATCCGCTCCCCGCATCCGTAAGCCAAACGATAAATTCTCGGCCACCGTCATATGGGGATAGAGAGCATAATTCTGAAACACCATGGCCACATCCCGATCGCGAGCCGGGATATCATTGGCCCGGCGATCGCCAAGATACAGATCCCCCGACGTCGCCTGTTCCAAGCCAGCGATAGTTCTGAGAATGGTGGATTTTCCACAACCCGACGCCCCCACTAACACCCAAAACTCGCCATCAGGAACCGTAAAACTAATATCTTCAATCGCATTTGTGGCATCAAAGCGTCGCGTAATCTGATTGAGTCGAACCGTTGCCATAGTAGTTGTGAGGGTATCACGAAGGCGGACCAAAACGCGGGGGTCATCTGAGTTCCCCCAGGATTCACTGTAACCTGATTTTCAGCCTTCCCTGCCCCTGAATCGAGTCATCTGCCCAGCCGGGATTGCAGCAGAACTTGCGCTATCCTAGATTGGGCCTATAAGAACAATCCCTTAACAACCGAATCCATGACTTCTACCGTGTCCGCCGCCGATCGCACCATTCGCATCGCCTCCCGTAAAAGCCAACTCGCCCTCGTGCAAACCCACTGGGTACGCGATCGCCTGCAAGAATCCCACCCCAGTCACCAATTTGACGTTCAAACCATGAGTACCCAAGGGGACAACATCCTCGACGTGGCTCTGGCGAAAATTGGCGACAAAGGCCTCTTCACCAAAGAACTCGAAGTGCGAATGCTCAGCGGCGACGCGGACTTTGCGGTGCATTCCCTCAAAGACTTACCCACCAATCTTCCCGACGGACTCATTCTCGGCTGCATCACCGAACGAGAAGATCCCGCCGATGCGTTGGTGGTGCATGAAAACCATCAAGACAAACAACTAGCCACCCTCCCCGAAGGCTCAGTCATTGGCACCTCCTCCCTGCGTCGTCTAGCTCAATTGCGCCATCATTACCCCCACCTCACCTTCAAAGACATTCGCGGCAACCTCAACACCCGCCTCGCTAAACTCGATGACGGTCAATATGACGCCATTATCCTCGCCGTAGCTGGCCTAGAACGCCTGGGAATGGGCGATCGCGTCCACCAAGTCATCCCCAGCGACGTTTCCCTCCACGCCGTCGGCCAAGGAGCCTTAGGCATCGAATGTCGCGACGGCGATCCCGAAACCCTGCAACTCCTCCAGGCGATCGCCCATCCTCCCACCAGCCAACGCTGCTTAGCCGAACGAGCCTTCCTGCGTAGCCTAGAAGGAGGCTGTCAAGTTCCCATCGGCGTGAATACCCGTATTGACGGCGACCAACTCAGCCTCACCGGAATGGTAGCCCGTCTCGACGGCCAAAAACTGATCAAAGACAGCATTCAGGGGCCAGCCAGCGACGCCGAACAACTCGGAGAACAACTCGCCAACATCCTGCGCAACCAAGGCGCAACGGAAATCCTAGAAGAAATCTTCCAAGAAATCCAGCGAGGATCTTAAGTTCCACGAGAGCCATCTAGGGAAGCCATCTAGGGGAGCAATTTGCCCAACCGCTCAGGAGCAGCGTTATCGTAGAGGAGATTGGCGGTTCCTGACAGTGGCCTATGTCTCCTCCCATTCCTCCTCATCCCCCTCGTTCAGCTAAACAACTCCTACAGTTAGGACTGGCCCAAATGCAACGGGGCGAGTCTCAAGCGGCGATCGCCTCGTTCGAGCAAGTCTGTCGTCTCAGTCCTCATGCCGTCCAACAGTTCAAAGCCCAACGAGCCTTAGTCTCGTTGTATCGCAAAACGGGCCAAGACCCGAGGGCGATCGCCCTGTGTCAAGACCTGTGTCAACATCCCCATCCCAAAGTTCAAACTTGGGCCAGCCAGAAACTCCAACAACTCAGCCCCAACTCCCCGGAACCGCCCTCAGAAGCCTTGGGCTTTATTCCCCTAGACACCAGCCCCGAAGCGTCCACCCCCAGCCAACGGGAAGTCTACAGCCCTCCCCAAAAACCAGCCACAGAACCCGAATTAGCCTTTACCCTCCTAGACAACGCCACCCCCGACGCTCCCAGCCAGGACGAACCCGAACCCTCTCCCGAGCCGTCCCCCGAACCGTCCCCCAAAGCTAACAGCAGCGAAGACTGGCAAGAGAAGCCCCTAGAGCGTCCCCAAGAGCGGCGATCGCTCAAACCCCCTCCCCTCGGACGACTACGAGGGCTAGAGGTATTGACCGCCATATTGGTCTTTATCAGCATCTCCCTGCCCCTGCATGGGCTGCTGACGGCAGTCAATGAAGTTTTTGTCAGAACCGGTCTCCTTCGTCCCATTCAAGCCTTTTTCAATAACTACAACGGTCAGATCATCCTGTTCTTGATCGTCTGCACCGCCATCTCCCCCTGGCTCTTAGACGCGATACTACGTCTCAATTGGGGCAGCCGCAGCTTTTCCCTAACTCAACTCGGGACCTTTAGCCCCGAAGCCAAACAGGCCCTGCGTCAACATTGCCGCAACCATCAAATTGCCATCCCACAATTGCGCCTCATTGCCGACGACGCGCCGATTCTCTTTAGCTATGGAACCCTGCCTCGGTATGGCCGCCTAGCCATCAGTCGCGGTCTCCTCAACCGCCTCAACTCCGAGGAAATCGCCACGTTAGTCATCGCCGAACTAGCCCACATTCGCCATCAAGACATCCTGGCCTTGTCCGGCTTCGGGGCTATCTTGCAACTGCCCTATACCCTCTATCTCCAGAGTAGTCGTGTAGGAGATTGGCTGGGCGATCGCGCCTCAAACAGCTCCCAAACCGCACTGGTGATTCTTTATCAAACCGGCTTTTGGCTGACAGCCATCGTGGCCAGCCTAAGTTATGGCCTCTTCAAACTCTGGCGCTATCCCATTCTTCCCCTCTCTCGCCTACGTCACAACTATAGCGATCGCCTCGCCTTAGAGATGAGCGGTGATCCCAACGGCCTCACCCGAGCGCTACTCTCCCTCACCCAAGCCATTGGCGAACACCGACACCAACACCCCGAGTCTGGCAGCCTCTACGAAAGTTGGGAACCCCTAACTCCCATCGGCGATCGCGAGGCCCAAGTTTCAGGCCAATTACTCCACCACTATCCCCCCGAAACCCTCTTCTCCTGGCACTTAAAAAGCCCCTACGCTTCCTGGCTGAATCTCAACCAAACCCATCCCCTCCTCGGGCGACGCTTATATCGTTTCCAGCGTTGCGCCGAATTTTGGCACGTCTCCCCCCTCCTCAACTGGGCCGACGCTACCCCAGTCAAACCTCATCTGCGCACCCCCGGCCTCTTTCGCCTACAAGGAGCGCCCTTTTTCGCCACGGCGATCGGTATCGGCTTCGCCCTCGGACCGGCCCTAATTGGCTGGATTGATCGCCTCTTTGGCCTACGCTACGTCGGTTGGTTATACCGCGATCGCTGGTGGCTTTTATTGGGGCTAACCCTGGGGGGATTTGCGATCGGAACGGTTCTGCGCTTTAACGCCTTTTTCCCCGATCTCAAACCCAATCTTTACCATCAAAATCCCGACTGGCACAAATGGCTCACCAACCCCCAAGCATTGCCCATCGACAGTCTCCCGGTGAAACTCTCAGGACGATTGCGGGGGCGTAAAGGAACCGAAAACTGGCTCGGCCAAGATCTGGTGTTAGAACTCGACCATTGGCAGATTCCTCTCCATATCTGTAGTCGTTTTGGTCCTCTGGGGGACGTTTTACCGCAACCGCTACGGCCTCTGGAGGCCTGCGAGCAAGAAGTGGTCGTCACGGGTTGGTTCCGTCGTGGAGTTAGCCCTTGGATTGACGTGGATCAGTTGCACTGTTCTCAGGGAGAAACACCCCCCAATGGACATCCTATTTGGTCAATTATTGTAGTTCTCATATTTGCTGTGTGGGGGGCGTATTTCCTAGTCCGAGGTGGGTTATAATCCCAACGGTTAACCCAAATATCAAAACGGCGATCGCCAACGATTTCCCCTATGCTCTTTCCAATACTTTGAGGGTACAGTAACAGAAATACTTTTGGAATAATCGCAGGCTTGACATTGGAAGGTCATCTGTTGAAGTCCAGGACTGCGACGGTTAACATGAACCAAAACCTCAGTGCTACAAGTTACCGTCAATTCTTGACAATTAGGACAGTCTTCAAACTTGTTTTTAACTAAGCGATAAGATCTTAAATGAAAGTGAGACAAAATGGGCGTACAATTGGGACAATTTAAGCCTTGAAATGAGGTACTTCCAAGTTGTTGAGCGACCGTTTGCGGCTGAGTCAACCCATCCTCGACTTGCTCCTTCGCTACAGGTAATAAGTCCGCCTGGCAGGTTTGACAAACAAAGTGAATCCTAGACTGAATCCAATGTTGGGTGATGTCATAGACAATCCACATGATTCCCAGTGAGGTTATACCATAGAGAACCGCCATTAGGAACACATTATCTCCCCAAAATATATACAGGAGAAATAGAAAATTGATGAAGATTACCAAAACAATTAAACTGATAACAACCAAAGCCATTCCCCGCACCAGTAAGCGAATCGGGAATACCGCTAGGCTGAGAGTTCGATAAAATCCCTCTTGATTCAGAGCAATTCTCCAGTAATGACCCGTCGATTTAGCAAGAGTTTGACCCCAAACAATAAGAACTTTGATGATAAGAATCGCCAAAATACCTAGACATATAATCCCGGCTAAATTATAATAAGGGTCGATAAAAATTGTTGCCGTCAAGAGTCCCATCGAGAGAGAGAACGCACAAAATCCCAGTTTAAGAACCGCTGAATGATAGAGAGCGCGATCGCGGTGTCCCGGAACCTGCGATCGCCCATTTGGGTCCAATTTAATTTGACCTTGTAGCTGAGGACTAAGATGTTTTATCCCTGAAATAGCGACTCCCCAAAATGCTAAAATAACTAAGCCGAGTAACCCACCCTCAAACAAATTGAGTTGAACAGGCTCTTGAGCGGAGCGTAACAGCATCAAGAAATTCTTGAAGAGTATCGCATTGTCTGTAAAAGTTCTGGGTAATTCGAGTGCATCTTCAATCTCTTCAATCGGTTGTTCACGATTTTCAGACTCAAAGCCTTGCAACCGCCACAGTGGTTCAAACTCCTGTTGTTCCCAATTTTGACTCACCCTCCCCGTTGACTCCTCCAGCCAACGCCGAGATAACGAATCCTGAGAAACAACCTCTGGCGTCGTCCATCCATAACTTAGTTGAGGGAAGAGAACTAGGCTTAAACCCAGCACAACACCGCAAATCACCATCGGGGGTTGATGATGTCTCCTGAACCCTCGCCACCACAAGCGACGCTCGCTGTTCAGCCGACACCTTATAAAAAGCCTGATAACTTTGCAGCCATTTCCATAAACCCCACCAATCCAACCCAAAAAATTCAGCATTTAAACACAATTTTTGAAAAATGGTATCACTTAACCGTCTCTCATTTCACGAGTTTGTACTATGTTCCTCTTTGGAATAGCCACAGACTTGACAATTATAGGTAGTCTGCTGAACCTTCCTGTTGCGACTCAGAGAAGTTCCTAATGTCGATAATGTCTTAGTTACGGTAAATTCTTGGCAATTTGGACAGCAGTCAAACATCCAGGGATTGATCACACAACTTTGCAAATGAAATTCCGACGAATGACGGGTACAACTGGGACAGTTCCAGCCTTTAAATTGGGTACTCGATAAGTCTTTTGCGACTCTTTGAGCTTCGTTGAGACGGTCATGAAGCCGAGAGTCTGCAACGGACACCAATTCAGTACCACAAGTGTTACAAATAAAATTCCGATTCTTTTCGATCCAGCTTTCAGCTAGAACCGCTGTCCACCAACCATTGACGGAGGATGCGACGACGCTAAAAAACAAGACGAGGTTAATTCCATTTCCCCAAAATCTAATCACAGTAAAGGAGGGAAATAAGACGAACCAGATAAAGATAAACGGAATGATACTGTAAACCACTAATGTAAATATGCCGTTAATGAGTGCTTGAGATGAACTGACTCCCTGTTGCTCAATACTTTTTTCTTTAGCACTAATAACAACGTTAATACTGGTACGAATTGCCTGGATTATACCGAGTCCTAGACTGATGGCGATCGCAACCACTGCTATATTTAAATTTAGGATAACTAGAGGTAAAAATACTCCCAAAGACAGAAAAAATCCCACAATTCCCGCTTTTGCAAAAACCTGAAAATAACGCCCATGATCAACCGAAGCCTGGATACGAGATTCTCCCCGAGGAGCGATTTGAGTGGGTTGCTTTAACTTGTTCTGGGTACTTGAATACACTGACAGAGAAATCAGCCAACAAACGGCGGCTGTACTCCCTAAAATCCAAACCGCATCAAAGTCAAACAAACGCAACCTGTTAATTTCCGCTTCATGATCGAGAAATTGGAATGTTCCTAAACCAGACTCCCTGGCTAGTCCAAAATCTTCCGCCGCAGTCAGTTGAGGAACCAGCACCAGGCTTAACCCCAAAATAACGGCTGCGATCGCCCTCCAGAGTTTATCATGTCTCCTGAACGTTCGACGACACAACACGCGACGTATCATACTTGAGTTGAGGCTTCGGTTGAGGCTTAATGCAAGCTTCATGAAATGGCGATCGCCACAAGTCCAAACCCAGTTAATCCAGCCTAGAACATTCAGCATTAAGAGCAGTTGCCAGATTATATAGGACAAAGTAACGGAGGACGTTTAAGCCACCCTGGTGGCCGCTTCATTCTTAACGATAAATCATCAATTGTCAATCATAGATTACCAACTGTTCATCATCCTAATAGCTTCCCCCAGC
>CAZXWM010000088.1:5411-12287 GCA_964644215.1 uncultured Phormidium sp. | reverse complement strand
ATTGCGGACGAACTGAGTTGTCCGAATGGCTTCGTCGATGGCTTCGACTTGATCAGGTTTGGGTTTGACCTTGTATTCGAGAACAAACATTGTTTGACACTGGCTTGCTTGGTATCATTGTAGCACTCCTAATGCCGCCCTGGAAGGGCGGGGCTTGAAACCCATTATTTTTGGTCAAACGTCTATTCATTTCGATGGTGACGCGATCGCCGACTTAGGCTTTGGAAAAACCGAGTCCATTTTCTTGGGCATATCGCTCCATAAACCGCATGAAGCGATCCCATTCTTGCTCAGATTTAATCGGGTAAATGGCTTCGACGGCTTCGGCTTGTCCGTTGACAAATTTCCCTTTGACTTCCCGAGTAACCAGTTCCCCTTCTTCGTCAATGAGGTACATCCCGGTGATTTCTTCACCAAATTCAGGGTCGAGGGCTTGGGGGTTTTGGAAGTAAAAAATTGCCCGTCCATTCGATCCATCTTTGGAACGGGTTAAACGCACGTCAGGGACGACGTCTTCTTTGACACCCTTGGCAAATTCGATACGAGCCATACGCTGTACTAGATTAGAAACATCGGCTTCAACTTAACACAGGTCGCGGCCCCGAGGGTAGTTCAAGGGTTCGGTGTGAGATCGATGTCTTCTTGATAGTCCCGCTAACGCTTCGCTTATCACGTCAGAGCCGTGTCATAATCTCGGGTAATAGGGTCGCTGGAAGCTGATTCAAGGCTTTTCCTTGAGCGGCCATGCCACCAAGGTCATAACAGGCTCGTAAGGTCCGCACGATCGCATCTTGAGCGGTTTGTTGTCGCTGTGGGTGCGCTCGCCAACCGTGAAAGGCAGCCAGATGTTGCTCTAAGGCGGCTTCGATATGGGCTAATCGGTGTTGGGGATCGCATTGGGGATGAACCCCTAGATAGTAATAGGTTAAGCCAAGATTGTTATGGGTGGCGTAGAGGTCGAAACTGAGGGCTGTTTGGGAGGCGGCGACGTCTATGGCGGTGCGATAGGAATTGATGGCTTGGTGCAAAATGGCCAAGGCTTGGTCCGGGGGCGATTGTTGGGCTAGATGCCAGTAGGCGGTTCCCAGGTTGTTTTGGGTGGCGGCACAACCGGCGGGGAAACGCTCGGGGGTGCGGTAGGTGAGGGCTTCTTGATAGGCGATGATGGCCCGTTGTAGGTTCTCTAGGGATTTGCCGGAGTCGGAGAGGGTCCAGTAGGCGGTGCCGAGGTTACTCTGCAACATGGCGTAGGTCATTTCGTCGCGATCGCAGGTGTAATAGGTCAGGGCCGCTTCATAGGCGCTAATGGCTCGCTCTAGGCAGGATTGGGGCTTTTCAAACTGGGCTAGACTCCAATAGGCGGTGCCGAGGTTATTTTGAATTGAGGCTTCTTGAGCGAAACGTGAGGGACTGTTGGCCTGAGCTTGAGACTGGTTGAGGGCTGTTTCCAAGGCGGCGATGGCTTGGTGCCAATCGTCGGTTTGTTGACGAGCGCGACCGAGATCGGCCCAAACGGAGCCGAGGTTGTGATGAAGGGTGGCTTCAACGTCGGGTTTGGGGACGCTGTTTAGGATGGTGATGGCCTGTTGATAGGCTTCGATACTGGCTTCTAACTCTTGTACGCGGCGATCGCGGTGGTCATGGCGGGCCAGGAGCCAATGCAGGGTTCCCAGGTCGTTGAAGGTGGTTAGGAGTCTTCCTGGCTCTTCGGGAGGGGAAATCTGCCAAGATTTGAGGGCCTGACGATAGGCGGCGATTCCGACTCGGGTACATTTGACGAGATCGCAGTCTTGTTGGAGGCGATCGCGATAGAGGTTGGCCAATTCTTGATATTGGCTGGCTAGGCGATCGCCGGGAGGGCGTAAACGATGCAGCCGTTCGATTTGCTGTAAGCGTTCTAGGGGCTGAGATCCCGGCAGTTCATCCTGAGTGATGGTGACAAGTTGCACCAGAGACATGGGGACAAATTGCCAAACTGTTGTCTCTGAAGACGATGTTGAGGACGATGGTATTAAGGGAAAGGCTGAGGCCGAAATGCTAACGGTTTCTTGGGGAACGGTTTTTTGAGGTCTGGGAGTGGTGACTGTTTGGGCGCTGGCACTAGAGTGGTGAAGTGGACGCTGACGATGACTGGGTAGGGGTTCACTACAAAACTCAAAGACTCCGGTACAGCATCGCCAAAATTCGGGGGCGGAATGTTGAATTTGGTAGAGCCAGGGTCGAGAAATCCAAAAGACTAAACTGCCAAGGACATCATAAGAGTTGTCAGCATCGAGTTGGGACAACTGTTGAGGAATTTCCCGCAGTTGCCGCAGAAAAGACCATTGTAAATTGGCAGATTTACGGGTGAAATCTGCAATTCCTAACAGTTGTAAACAGACGGCACTACGGCTAGAGCCTTGTTGAGGTAAACCTTGACGAATTTGCTCTAAAATCTCAGTTTGTGTCGGAGCCAGTTGAATGCTGGCTAAACAGGTAGACTGACTTAAATCGGCTTCTGATTGTAGGGCAATGGCTAATTCACTGGCATGAGTTTTATCGTCACAGACTGCTAAGAAGATCTGCCGACGCAAGCCGAGGGCGATCGCCAATTTCAGGCGTTGATAGACCTGTTGATTCCAACTCGATGGCTCCGGTGAGGTGACACCCGAAGCCATCAATGAACTTGGCGAGAGAGCAAGAGGCACAGACATAAACGGGTTTGAAGGAACGAGGGATAGCCAAAACGATTGCACCGGCTAATTCCTTTTTCATTCCTACCATTCCCTGCTCAGGATAGTCTTGGCTCTCGTCTTCGCCTCAAAACCTAGCCGAAACGGCTTCAGCCAGATACTTCCTGAGGCGTTAATGGACGGTCTTCAGGTAGTCTCACCTCTTGGGCTAGAGGTAAGTTGGCCAGAAACTCTCTATCTTCAGTGATATGGGGGAATTTCAACTGAGAATCGGGAATACCACGCTCAACTTGTTGCTGTCGTAGTATATCATAACTTCCTGGCTGTAACAGACGTAGCCGTGGTGCGGGAATGTCGCTGCCCCGAGAAATTTGATAATGGGTGTTTTCGGCGGCCAGTTGTTCGTCAAAGCGACGTAAGAAGGCAATGGGATCGCTGAGTTTGTCGCCTGGGGCAAGTTCGATGTTAACTAAATAACGGGCGGGAAATTCATCGCCGGATAGGGTTAGGCAAAAGTCCTCGAAGGTAATGTTAAATTCGGCTTGTAAGTGATCCATGACGCGGGTGGCATGGTCTTCGGTGGTTTTTTCGGTGGTGGAGGAGATCATGCCACCGCTGCGGTGTTTGAAGACAATGAGGGGGGCTTGGTTGTAAAAGCCGACGACTTCGATGATATCGCCGATGTCATAGCGGAAAAAGCCGCCATAGCCACTGAGAAGGATGCGATAGCGTTCTCCCACCTTAACTTCGCGGGGAAGTAGGGTTTGGGGTTGCTCAACGTGCCATTGAGATTCGGGGATAAATTCAAAGAAACCGGTTTCTAGGGAGAGTATACTGCCGTCGGTGTCTACATCGGGGTAGATACTAAAGGTGCCTTCGGCGGAGGAGAAGACTGCGCCAAAGATGGGGGTATCGCCGAAGTATTCTGGGAAACGGCGGAAGTAAAAGTCGGAGGTTCCTCCTCGGGCGGCGGTGACGAAAAAGGATTCGGGCCAGACGCGTTTGGGGGTGAGTCGGCCATCTTCTTGCAGTACCTGGCGCAGCTCAGAAGCGCGTTCTGGGTTTGGAATGAGGAGGGACTCAAGGGTGGGGCGTAACTCGGGTTCTAGGGGCAGCCAGGAGGCGATGGTTCCTTGTTCGAGGTCTTGTATCATCTCTTCGCCGTAGCGTTCGAGGTAGTTGCACATCCGTAGGATCAACATGGGGAAGTTGGCAATCATGCCTCGGGTGCTGCGATCGCCGAGGGCGAAGAGAATGGCAAGATAATGTCGGGCCATGCTATCGGCGGGGAGGAGGGTTTCCAAGGGATTAGCGAAGAGGGCTTTATACAGCCGTTCATCCATACGCATCACCCCGACGCTGGCGGGGCCATAGTTAATGCCGCCTTCGGTGGTTCCCCACATGAGGGCGGAGTTGGTGAGGAGGAGTTTGCCGAATTTTAAGCCGCGACGTTGCAGGGCCTGTTGTACAAAACCCATGCTGGCCAGGTTAGCCCGACGTAAGACGGTTTGGGATTTGCGACTGGTGGGGATGAGTTTTTTCTTGCCGGTGGAACCGCTGGTTAGGGTGATGTAGACGACGGGATCACGGAGGAGGACGTTGGGTTCTCCTTGGGCGATGCGATCGATGTAGGGTTGATAGCTGGCATAGGGCAGAATGGGCATTTTGTCCCGAAATTCAGCAACACTGTTTATCTCGGAGAATCTGTAGTCTTTGCCAAATTCGGTGTCTTGATAGTCTCGTAATAATTTCAGTAAAAACTGTTCTTGGACGGCTTCAAGTTTGTGAGTTTTGCGAATAAATCGTTCTCGAAAAAAGCGGGTAATTAGGCTAATGAGAAGTAGGGTCGGATTCGCCATGTTTTTGCGGAGGCTGAAAAAAACTCGATTATTATATCGCAGTGTTGGAGCAAAACTTACGCCCAACTTGTGGTTGGGGTTAATGCCCGATGTTAGGGGCTGACTCGTTGGTGTAGGGCGGCGAGGGCGGATTTGACTCGCGCCATGAGGGATTTGGCGGCTTTTTTGGAACTCCCTTCGTCTAGGTAAGGTTTGACGGCGATCGCCTCCCCGATGAGGATAGAGACATCACAGCGGAATTTGGGGGTTCCGCTACTGTAGCGAAGGCTAATGGGGACAATATGAAGCCCAGATGCCTCAGCCGTTGAGTCTGAGGGGCGATCGCTGCGGGCGGCTTGAATAGCCAAACGCCCTAAGCCGGGTTTCATTGAATAAACCGCTTCGGGGTCGGGTTGGCATTTCTCTAGGTTGCGTTTGACGAAAAAGACGTTCCCTTCGGGGAAAATCACTAATATCTGTTGATGGATGAGTAATTCTAAGCCATGGCGTAAACTACCAATGCCGGCGCGACCTAAATCGACGGGAAATGCTCCGAGACGACGCACAATCAAACCTTGCAAGCCCTCGGTTTCGTTGGCGGAGGTCATGAAGTGAGGGTGTTTGCCGCTGACGGGATATCCGGCGGCGTGGGCGACGAGGATGGGGTCCCAACGAGAGCGATGGGTGGGGGCGAGGATGATAGAGCCGGACTGGGGTAGGTTCTCTTGGCCGGTGATCTCGACGCGACGGAAGTAGAGGGGGAGGACGAGATAACGAGCGAGGGGATAGAGGATTGCGGTTAGCCCGGGGGAGACTCGGGAGGAGACGGAGCTCGAGTGAACCGGAGAAGACATGGAGTTTTGGGGAGCGGCGTTGGCGGAGGATCTGTTGACTTGCGCCTGAGTATCCGGTTTGGGGGAGGGGTGAAGCTGAGTCATGGGTGGGGGGAGAGGTGACGATAGATGCGGGCCGGAATGGGCCAGGTTCCAGGAACCACTCGGGTTGAGAGCGTCGAGAACTGAGTTATTTTTAAGCTACGGGGATCTCGTTAAAAGATGGGTTGAGGATCAGCCAGTTTGTTGGGCTGTCTGAGCGGCATGGTTCAGTTGACGGCGTTGGGCGAACCAGCTTTGCAATTGGTTACGGCAGGCCTGCTCTAGGATACCACCGACGACTTGCGGGTTGTGGTTGGAAACGGCACTGTTGGGGAGGTTGAGAACAGTACGAATGGCGCCGGTTTTTGGATCGTCGGTGCCGTAGATGAGTTGGCTGATGCGAGATTGTACGATCGCCCCGGCACACATGGGACAGGGTTCGAGGGTGACGTAGAGGCGACAGCCTTGGAGATGCCAGCGGTTGAGGCGGCGGGCGGCGTCTCGTAGGGCGAGGACTTCGGCGTGGGCGGTGGGGTCGCGATCGCGTTCTTTGCGGTTACTGGCACTGGCGATGAGTTGATTGTGGGCATCGACGACGACAGCCCCGACGGGAACTTCTCCCTGGTTTCCGGCCTCTTGGGCCAGGTTCAGGGCCTGGTGCATCCATTGTCGATGCTGCTGGAGTTCTTGCATGGTCTGGGTTTGCCCTGTTAGCTGCGGTCAGGGATGGGGTCAACTTGGGCTCGCCAGAGGAGGCAGTCGCCGTGATAGTAGCCGCGATGGCTGATGCGGACGCGATCGCCGGGTTTGGCTTGTCCCTGTTTGAGTTGATGTTGTTGGGGGTTGTAGGGAACGATCGCGTCAACCTCGCCAATGGGAATTAGCCCCCAATCGTCTAATAGCTGTTCTAAGGGACGGATGAGGGGCAAGATATTTTTCGCGGGAAGTTGCGGGTTCTGCTGAACTCTGGCGGCGGCGGTATACCAAAAGCGCAGCAAGGATTCTAGTCGTTCTAAACTCTCCCGTTGAAAGTCCTGTTGCAGTTGGCTCGATTGTTGGTTCAGTTGGGCTTGCAACCGTTGGTATTCTTGTTTGAGGGACTCCCCATCCCCCAACTCAGCCTCCTCCAACTCAGATGGATTCGGTTGCACGGCGGGCGGCTTTGGCTCTGACTCTAGGGCGGCGATTAACTGGCTGGGACTGAGGTTCAATGCCTGACTCAGTTGGCAGAGAACTCCCCAACGTAGGTTTGAGAGCGGCCCGGTTCGCATTTGTCGTATCTGCCATGGGGAGACGGCGGCGCGACGGCTGAGTTCCCGGAAACTCGAAATTCCCGCCTGCGTCATCAGGATACGCAGGCGGTGGGTTCGATGGGTGGCGGATTGGGGTAAGGTCATCCGTCGGGGTTAGGTCGTGGTTTCAGCTTAGCCTTCGAGGAGGCTACGCAACATCCAGGCGGTTTTTTCGTGGATTTGCATCCGTTGGGTGATG
>CAZXWM010000088.1:1347-5401 GCA_964644215.1 uncultured Phormidium sp. | reverse complement strand
GGGTTCGTCGTTGGCTTCTTCGACGAGGGGGAAGAGGCTGCGAGCGGTGCGCACGACGGCTTCTTGGGCTTTGACGAGTTGTTGAATCATCTCTTTGGCGGGGGGAACGCCGTCGGGTTCTTCGATGGAGGTGAGTTTGGCGTACTGGCTATAGGTTCCGGGGGCGGCGTAGCCGAGGGTGCGGATGCGTTCGGCAATTTCATCGACGGCCAGGGCCAGTTCGGTGTATTGCTCTTCGAACATGGTGTGCAGGGTTTGGAACATGGGGCCGGTCACGTTCCAATGGAAGTTATGGGTGGTCAGGTAGAGGGTGTAGGTGTCGGCGAGGAGGTGAGAGAGTCCTTCGGCGATCGCCTTGCGGGATTTCTCGTCGATACCGATTTCGATGGGCATGGTGGGCATAAATTAGGCTCCTAATGGATGGTTGAGATTCGGGGTGGGGTAAGTACCCTCGTTTGGGGCGTTAGACCCTACTGTTACAAAGTTTAATCTAATTTTGGCGATTAATTCCTCTATCGGAGGTGGGAAGCCCAACGCAGCGGTTCCATCGATAGGGGGAGATTGGGGTTACGCTAGGTGCATTTTGAGGACGGCTTTGGGGGCGCGACGCACTCGACAGGGAATGGTCTGATGGCCAAGCCGTTGACAGGCTTCGTAGCGGTGACAGCCGGAAAATCCATAGTACTGTCCGTCTACTTCGAGAACGTCGATGGGTTCCTGGAGACCTATTTCGGCGATGGAGTCCATGAGGGCTTTGACTTTGTTGGGGTCGTTGGCCCGAGGGAGGGGACGGCGAATTTGGTCGATGGGGATGTCTTCGAGTCTCATGGCTGCTGCTCAATCTGGCGGGGATGAGCGGTGATGCTTGGCTCTGACTTTGTAATTTGTAAGTAGTGAGTGGTGAGTGTGTTTTTACACTGTACTCATAATGAGTATGACTTGTCAAGGTTGGGGGATAAGTTTGGCGATCGCGGGCAGGATCGGGTAAATTAACGGTAAGATAGAATACGGTTTTAGTGCGGTAGGCGCGATCGCGGCCAGCCGTGAAAAATATTTTTGTAAATCCCTCGGAGTCAGATCATGGTAGCCCTTAAACTTGTCGTTTACGCTGTTGTTGCGTTTTTCGTGTTGTTGTTTATCTTTGGATTCCTATCGAGTGACCCAGCTCGGAACCCTGGACAACGGGACGCGGAATAGAGATTGATCTCAATGGCTGTTAAACCTGCCTGAATCGCGTTTAGTAGCGATGAATCAATAGAAAATAGGTGGGGTGCGGGTTCCTCGCACCCCCCTTGCTGTTTGGGGGCGATCGCCAGTACTCTAATCAACGCATCCTCCCTGTGATTGGCTGGCTTATGGGACTCTCTCAACCCGTTACGATGACATCGATTTTTTTGCGTTTCGTTAGATGACCTATCCGGCGCCTCCCCCCACTCCTGCACCGATGGTTCAGGTTGCTATGGACAAGCAACTGAAGTCATCTCCTGAATTTGATGCGGGAACCGTTCATGAATTCGCGGCTAAGATGTCCCCTCGGGATGAGTCGGCAACGAAGCTGGCCGTCGAGGGGGCGATCGCCCCTCCAGAAGTGAGTCCAGCTGCGATGACCATTCCACCTCTGGAGGCGAGTTCTCAGATGTTTCCGGTTCCGGAGGCGGAGGGAGATGAGCCAGGGGGGAAACCTTTGTTGGGGCAGGTTCCTGAGGTGAATGGACAAACGTTACAGGAACCCTTAGAACTAGAAACTCCCATTGAAGTCACTGCTGATTATCAGGAGTTTGACGAGCGGCGGCAGATTTTTACGGCGGTGGGAAATGTGGTGATGCGGTATCAGGATTCGGTACTGGATGCCGATCGCCTGGAGGTGAATCTACTGACGCGGATGGCGCGAGGCCAGGGGAATGTGGCTTTAGCCTTGCCGGGACAAGTGCTGCGGGGGGAGGAGTTCCGCTATAACTTTGTGCAGCAAACAGGGGAAATTCGCCAGGCCCGGGGGGAAGTCACCAGTGAGCAGCGGCTCGGGGGTGCAACGGAGGCGGAAATTGGCTTGATTGAGATGCCTGATAGTACTCTGTTGCCGGTGGCGGTGGATGCGCGGGGGTTGACGGATGCGCCTCAGAGTAATCGGATTCGAGAGCGGCAGCCGTTACGGGTGAGTCCGGGAGGCAGTATTGAGGTGGGGGTTGGCGGTGGCCAGGGACTTCCGGGGACTCAGGGAGCTGGAACGATTAGTAATTTCCGCTTTGAGGCGGGGGAGGTGACGTTTACGGCCCAAGGCTGGGAGGCGGAGGATGTTAGCATCACCAATGACCCGTTTTCGCCGCCTGAGTTGGAGATTCGGGCCGATCGCGCCCGGTTAAGGAGTATTGATCCATTGCGGGATGAGTTGCGGCTGGAACGGCCGCGATTGGTGTTTGATGATAACTTTTCGATTGGGATTCCGCGACGACGGTTTATTTTCGATCGCCGGGAACAACAGGAGCCGTTTTTGCAGGTTGGTTATGATGGACGCGATCGCGGTGGCTTGTTTGTGCAGCGACGGTTCAATTTACTGGATACACCGGAATTGTCGCTGAGTGTAACGCCTCAGTATTTTGTGGAACAGGCGATAAATGATGGCAATTTTGTCAAGTTAGATAACTTTGGCGCGGTGGTGCAGGCGCGGGGCCGCTTTTCGCCGACAACGACGCTGAGGGCGGATGCGGATATCCTCAGTCTGGATTTGGCTGAGTTTGATTCTGAGGAGGATTTACGGGCCAGTGCGCGGCTGTCGCAGTTGGTTTGGGATCATACTCTGACGGGGGAATATGGGTTCCGCGATCGCCTTTTTAATGGTTCGTTGGGCTTTCAGACGGTGCATAGCAGTATTGGGGCGGTGATTGCCTCACCTCAGTATGTGTTGGGTTCGACGGGGATTTCTCTGAATTACCAGTTTGGGGTGAACCGGATTGAGTCGGATACGGATGATTTAAGTCTGTTGGAGCCGGTTCGTGAGAATAATCGGGTATCCCTGACGCGCTATCAGGGGAGTGCGGTGTTGCGGCGAGGCTTTACGCTTTGGCAAGGGGAGGCGTTACCGCCGACGGCGGAGGAAGGGTTACGTTATACGCCGGTGCCGGTGGTTCCCTTTGTGCAGGCTTATGTGGCGGCTCGGGGCATTGCTGGGTTTTATAGTAATGGGGACTCGGAAACGTCGTTACAGGGAACGGTGGGGATGCAGGCTCAGTTTGGTCATTTCTCTCGTGATGTGTTGGACTATACTTCGCTCAATATTGAGTATTCGGAAACGTTGGGTTCGGGAGAGTCACCGTTTCTGTTTGACCGGATTGTTGATCCGAGGGTGTTACGCTTGGGCCTGGTGCAACAGATTTATGGGCCGTTTCGGGCTGGGGTGCAAACGTCGATTAATTTGGATTCGGGGGAGAATTTTAGTACGAACTTTATTTTGGAATATAGTCGACGGACTTATGGGGTGACGATTTTTGTTAATCCACAACAGGAGATTGGGGGGTTGAGTTTACGGATTAGTGATTTTGATTGGAATGGGAATACGCGATCGTTTAGTAATCCTGAACGCTGTGCGGTGCGGGGAGGGTTGCGTTGTACTCGCTAGGGGGGAGAGGGTTGAGACGGTTTTTTGAGTCCATTGTTCATAACCTTTGAGACAAGCATCGGTGCGGGATTCAACGGAAAAGGCAGCGCTACGAGAGGCGATCGCCCTCCTGAGGTATTATGGCTTCGATTTAGGGGGGGAGACGGCGGAGTTGTTTGTGGAACGCTGGCAACAGGAGATTCCCGCCGATTGGTTGCGCCTAGCGATTCTGGAGGCGTTGTATCAGGGGCGCTATAAGGGGGTTTCGGTGAATCAGTTGTTGGTGTTATGGCAACGGCGCGGGATGCCGGTACAGCATTTTAATGGTGAGTTTGAGCGCTTGATGTGTGGGAGTTTGCCGGGGTTGGTGCGGCCTGAGGAGGAGATTCCTGAGGCGGAGGTGATTGAGATGGAGGCGGAGGCAGAGGGGCCGGATATGAGGCTCCATGAGCCGATTAACCC
>CAZXWM010000088.1:0-1337 GCA_964644215.1 uncultured Phormidium sp. | reverse complement strand
AACCCGTTTACGCCCTCTGAGGTGCGATCGCCGTTTCAGGAGAAGTTACGGCATTTGGCGCAGCCGGAGTCTGATCAGGATACTTTAGGATAGGGATTGGTGAGGGTGAGAGCCAAGGTTGTGATAGTGAGAGGTTGAGACTATGGTTGTAGCAACATCCCCCCCAGCGGTTGAGGTGGATACGTCGGAGGTGCGTCGAGGCTACAGTTTGGAGGACTATCGACGTTTTGAGGCGGAGTCAGTGGAACGTCATGAGTATCGCGATGGAGAGGTGGTGACGATGACGGGGGGTTCTGAGGCGCATAATACGATTACGGTGAATCTGGTAGTGTTGCTGGGCTTTTTGCTGCGAGATAGTCCGTTGCGGCTGTACAGCAGTGATTTACGGCTATGGCTTCCTCAATACAACCGCGCCACCTATCCTGATGTGATGGTGGTGGAGGGGGAACCGGTGTTTCAGGAACAGCGAAGTGATGAGATTCTCAATCCGACGCTGATTGTGGAGGTGTTGTCTGCGTCAACGGCGGCTTATGATCGGGGGGATAAGTTCCGCCGTTATCGTTCGATTCCCAGTTTTGCGGAGTATCTGCTGGTGAGTCAGGGGGAGCCGTATATTGAGCAGTTTTCCCGTCGGGATGAGGGGGTGTGGGAGTTTCGCGCTCTGGAGGGGTTGGAGGGGGCGATCGGGCTTCCTCGCTTTGATGTGGAACTCCCGGTTGAGGAGATTTATCGGCGGGGGCGGGTTGCGGAGGCGGTTGTGCCAAACTCACAGTTTCATACATTCATATCCGTAGGGGCGAACCCTTGTGGTCGCCCTCCCCCATTTCCGGATGTATGGCAAGGTTCTCAAAAGATGGTATTACCAGGTCAGGAATCAAGGATAATTATTGACTTTGAAGGAACTCAACGATGAATAAAACTGACATTCTCAGTCAATTAGAAGGAACCACGATCGAGGAACGCATCCTAATCATTGAAGCGATTTTACAGACCGTTAAACATGATATGTGCGTCTCATCCTCCCCACCCCTCGACCCGGAACATAAGCCCCTCCGAGGTCAAGTGATTCGCTATGACGATCCTTATGAGCCTGTGGACAATGCCAACCCTAATTGCTGAGTTAGACTTCTGAGGACTTCTCTAGGCAAAACCTTATGGTGGCACAAATGCAAAGTTGAAATTCGTCAATTAATCAACAAGAGTTTCCCGTATAATTTGCGCATAACTTTCAATTCATAAACCCTAAAAACTAATGTCAAACCTTAACGAATCTGATTCTCACAATACTTACAATGACTTAAATCTCGTCGCCCTATCCAAATTGTTCAAACATCGAA
>CAZXWM010000087.1:0-12344 GCA_964644215.1 uncultured Phormidium sp. | reverse complement strand
CGGGGATTTCGACTTGCCAACCGTCTTGGATCATTTGGTGGAAGATGCCAAATTCGTAGCGAATCCCGTAGCCGATGGCGGGGATTTCTAGGGTGGCGAGGGAGTCGAGGAAGCAAGCGGCTAACCGTCCTAAGCCGCCGTTGCCGAGGCCGGGATCTTGTTCTTGTTCGAGAAGTTCTTCGAGGCTGAGTCCAGATTCTTCGATGACTTGCTCAACGGTCTCGAATAGGCCGAGATTCACTAAGTTATTACCTAAATGCCGTCCCATGAGGAACTCAGCCGAGAGGTAACAGACAACTTTGACGTTTTCTTCGCTGTAGGTGCGGACAGTTTTGATGAAACGATGCAGCAGGCGATCGCGCACCATGTAGGCCAGGGCCAGATAGTAGTCGTTGAGGGTGGCGATGGTCTGATCTTTGCCCTGAAGATAGAAGAGATGGTCGGCAAAGGCCCGTTTCAGGGTTTCGGGATTCATGCCGGTGCGATCGTCTTCAACCTTAATCGGCGTGTTGTCTGGGTTGGAGTAAATAACTTTATTCATAAGTTCCGTTTAGGGGTTGCGTTTCCGGGCGCTTGATTTCCGGGTTATTCGGGCATTGACCGAGGTGGACGAGTCTGTTGACGGCGTTGAGGGGGTCTAGGTGTTTGGCTCAAAACAACGATACCCACTCACAGAACCAATAACATAACTTCGGTCCCCGTAACGCGATCATCAACGGATTTTGACATTTTTGGCCCGAGTCAAGGAGATGAGAGAGCGTTGTTTCGGTTGGGGTTTGAGATATTGGCAAGAGTAGGGGTTGGAGGGCGATCGCCGTGGCTGAGACGACCCGGACTGAATGTGATCGATTAGACTCACCTGGCCCACTTCTAACAAACTGGGAGTCTCTTGTACAGCCTTGACGGGAGTCCGCCACTGTGCCACGGCTTTGGCTAACAGCGGCATAGCACTGAGGGTAATAAACCCGGCAATGGCCAGGCCGATCGCAGTATCAACCCAATGCCAGCCCCAAAGATAGGCCACGATCGCCGCAATAATAACCCCCACGGACCCCATAGCGTCGGCTACGGCATGAAGAAAGGCTCCTTCTAGGTTCAAGTTGGTTTGACTCTCTTGATGCAGTAATTTGGCACTGGTGGTATTGATGACTAATCCCAACAGGGCCACCCCTAAGACAGGCAAACTGAGCAATTCTTCGGGGGGATAAGCTAGATGTCGCAAGGCTTCCCAAATGACGAAGGCGGCCATCAGCAATAGGGACAGTCCATTGATGATGGCCACACCGCTTTCGGTTCGTCCTGTTTGAGTTTGTCCCTGAAGGCTTCTCAGGCGTACTCGCCAGGTGGCCCAGAGAGCCAGGGTTAAGGCGATCGCGTCGGTGAGCATATGGCCCGAGTCCGCCAGCAAGGAGAGGCTATGGCTAACCTGTCCGGTGAGCCATTCGACGACGGAGAAGCCCAAGACTAGGGCGATCGCCAGTTGTAGGGTTTCGAGTGGGGTTCCTGAGTCAATGGGGGTGCAACAGGGACAAGGACGAGGGCTAAATTGTCTCATGGGGCGTGTTCGTTCAATCGACAGGGAGCAATGGTAGGGGGGACGGAGTCGGTTGAAGGAGGGTTCCGATCCTGATGGAAACGGATCTAGTTCAGCCTAATTGATCATCTCCAATAATCCAGCAGGCGGATCAACTTCTAGCCGTCGATTCACCAAATCCACCACCGGCACGATCGCCTCAACAAAGGGAATAAAAACCGTCGGCGGGGCGGGGGGCTTTTGACGTTTTTTTGCCTTTTTTTTCTTGACTTCTACTGGTTTTTGTGGTAAAAGATTCTCATCTAATTGAACCTGTAATAAGTCATTCCCGGCGGAGAAAATATCAATCGTCACCCCCAGCCGTTCTCCGGTTTGGTGATGAAAGACCTCCAACCCCAGCAAATCACTGACATGAAACTCGCCGGCCTCCAGTTGGGGGCGATCGCTCCCAGGAACCACTAACACCGCATTTCGCAAGGCTTCCGCCGCCTCTCGCGTCTCAACTCCCTCCAGTTCAATCACATAAAGTCCTTTTCCGGGGATCTCTCGCCCTCCTAGCAGTTCAACGGCTTCAGGCTGGTAGCCCCCTTTACGTCGTAACCAACGCCGCCCAGGTTCGAGGAAGCGTTCGGGAAAATCCGAGTCAGGATAGACACGCATCAATCCACGCACCCCCTGAGGGGCGACAATGCGGCCAATTTCAAGCCAATCCGATTCGTGTTGCGGTTCTGCCATTGCGAGGAGATCAATTCAATTATTAGGAGGTCTTAAACCTTGATCATAGCCGTTCTTTGGTCTGAAACGACTCAGGCTGTTCAGGAGACGGTGGGGGAGACGGTGGGGGAGACGGCTGAAGACGCTGTTTTTCTAACATATCTGCTTGAGATCTATCATCTTGAGAGGCTTCGAGTTCTTTGCGTTGTTCATCGAGAACCGCTAAGGCCTGGGCCAGTTGGGTTTCCTGTTCGAGTTGATCACTTAGAGAGACTAAACCACTCAAGCCATTGATAATCCGTCGCAGATTTTCCCGCAATTGAGGATCTCCGGTTAACTCATCTAAATCAGAGGTTATTTTTTCGACATTTTCAAAGGTTGAACGAGCCGAGGATAGGGTTTCTTGTAACATCAACAAGTTAGCCGGATCATTGACGGCTTCCGAGACATCGCGCAGATTTTGGGAGGCGACGGCGGCATTTTCAGATAAGACCGTGGCATTATTGACCAATACCTCAAGATCGGCAATTAAATTCGCTTGTTCTAACTGCGATAAATTGCTATTGACTAATCTTAAGGTGCGATCGCTCTCCTGCAACAACGGCGTTAACCCCGTCGCCGCCAAGCGTAACTCCCGACTCATCAGATTAAGATTATCCAGAGTTGTCACCAAACTGGTTCGATTTTCTTCAAGGAGTTGATTCGCCGTTACCGTGAGGCGGTTGAGTTCCACCGCCGTCTGATTAAACCCAGCCGCCGTTTCCCCAAACTCCTCAGCCGTGCGAGTTAGCGTCTGGGTTGTTATCAGGGCTGAATCCGATAAAACCCCGAGTTCTTCCTGAAAAAAGACTGTCATTTCCGAAACATTGCGAGCTAATCCGGCAATATCTTCACTAGCTTGGGATGTATTTTCTAAGAGAACTTGAAGCGTTTCTCGGAACTCGGGATCACTAAATGACTCGGTAAATTGAGTTGAGGCGCGAGTTAACTTCTCGAAACTAACTCCAACACGACCCAAGACGCGATCTCCATCACAAATAATCACCTGAGAATCACAATTTTCTGCCAGAGGATTAGCTAATTCTCTGGCTTGAGGCAGAGGTTGATCCGGAGACAGAATATCAATCGTTGTCTCCCCAATAAAGCCAATTTGATTCGCTTCAACATAGGGAGGACGAGGAATTTTTAGATCCTCGGACAAAATCTCTACTCTCGCATCAACCCCATTGGTTCCAGGAACCACATCCAGCAAGCGGCCAACCCGCACGCCACGATAGCGAACCGGTGCGCCAGCTTGCATTCCCAGCGCATCCTGAAACTCGATCACAAACTCGTAGGTGTCTCGTCCGACTGTGACTCCTCGTAGCCAAAGGGACAGGAGTCCAAACAATCCTAATCCTAAAAGAATAAATAGGCCTAAAGAGCCTTCTCGAAGCGTCCGCGATCGCATAATAATTCCTCGTGACCTGCGCCTATAGGGTTTATCAATTAACTATCTACTGTCCTTCCCCAGCCGCCTGAATCGGCCCATCAATGCTACCAGTACGAAACTGTCGAATCAACGGATTATCCGTCTCATCGAGTTCCCGAACATTGCCTTCCCACTGTACTTTACCGCGATATAAAAAAATCACCCGATCCGTCGTGCGGCGAATGGTACTCTCTTGATGAGTCACCATGACATAGGTCCCACAACTATAATGTTTTTGCCCCACATGGAGATCCCGAATCAAATCTTCAACCACCGTCGAGGCGATGGGATCGAGTCCGGCTGTGGGTTCATCATAAAGCAAAATCTCGGACCTATGGCTGGGATCATCGGGGTGATCAATGATAGCGCGGGCAAAACTGACTCGTTTACGCATCCCCCCCGAGAGTTGAGCCGGATAGAGATCGGCACTTCCCCTCAACCCCACTCGTTCTAAACTCTCCTCGACTAACTGACGAATCTGTTTATGAGGGAGTTGGGAATGTTGATAGAGGGAAAAACCCACATTCTCATCGACGGTGAGAGAGTCAAACAGGGCCGCCTGCTGAAAGACCATGCCAATCCCAACCGGATCACGGTTATCCTCAATCAAGCCTTGGCGTAATTGGCCCTTGATGTAGATTTCTCCTGAATCTGGCGGCATTAACCCGGCGATGAGCCGTAAAATGGTTGACTTTCCGGTTCCCGATGGCCCGATAATCCCTAGAGCATCCCCCGGATAAATCGTCAAGTCCACCTGATTGAGAATCACAAGGTCTCCAAAGGACTTGGAGATCCCTTTGAGTTCCACGATTGGTTCTGAAGGACAATCGCGATCGCGCTGAACATAGTCGTCATGCTCTTGGCCATGCTCTTGGCCATGCTCTTCGCCATTGTGATCTAAGTTGTGATCCAAACGCGTCATGAACCCCGTCATTTCCCGCGACTGCTCTATCATGTTGCCATACTTGAGCGTGAGTTAACCCGAAACTGCTATGATGCCTTGCTTATCCCCGCTGCTATGAAACAGACAATCCGTGATTTGAAACGAGTTTCGCGAAGTCGAACCCCCTATCGTGCCAAGCAATGGTTCAAATGGCTCTCTCCGGGGCTATCGTTAAAGCGATGGTTAGTTGTCAGTGCCACGGGGATGGTGTTGGCGTTGCTCGGGATTGCCATTTGGACTAAACTCACCCCCGTCTATTATCTATTACAGTTCGTCGAAACCGCCCTAACGACGATCGCCACGCGGGTTCCTAACTATATTAGTGGGCCGCTAGTGGTCATCAGCGGTATTTTACTGCTGTTGTGGGGCCAAACTCGCACTATGGGTTCAATTCACGATGCCCTCAAACCTGAAGATAATGGCGAGTTAATCGATGCTCTCATGGAACGGCGGCGACTGCATCGCGGCCCCAAAATTGTCGCCTTGGGAGGAGGAACGGGCCTGTCGACTCTGTTGCGGGGAATTAAGACCTACAGTGCCAACATTACCGCCGTGGTGACGGTCGCCGATGACGGCGGCTCATCGGGGCGTTTACGGCGCGAAATTGGCGTTTTGCCTCCTGGAGACATTCGTAACTGTTTAGCGGCTTTGGCGGACGAGGAAACCCTGTTAGCGGAGTTATTTCAATATCGCTTTCAGGGGGGGACGGGGCTGAGTGGCCATAGTTTTGGCAATCTGTTTTTAGCGGCTATGGCCGATATTACTGGGGATTTGGAGCAAGCGGTGGTGGCCAGTTCTCAGGTGTTAGCGGTACGGGGGGAAGTGTTACCGGCGACGTTAACGGATGTGACACTTTGGGCGGAGTTGACGGATGGGCGGCGCATTCAAGGAGAGTCGAGGATTGCTGAGGCTCGGGGTAAGATTGTCCGGGTTGGCTGTGTTCCGGCAACTCCCCCCCCGCTGCCTCGGGTGATTGAGGCGATCGCCGAAGCAGAAGTCATCGTGATTGGCCCGGGGAGTTTATATACCAGTGTGATTCCGAATCTTTTGGTTCCTGATATTGTTGAGGCGATCGCCCACTCCTCAGCTTTGCGGATTTATGTCTGTAATATCATGACGGAACCGGGAGAAACGGATGGCTATACGGTCTCTGACCATATCCTGGCGATTGACCGGGCCTGCGGCGATCGCCCGGTGTTTGACGCGGTGGTGGTTCAGAAAAGTAAGCCCTCGGCGCGATCGCTGATTCGTTATGCTCAAAAACAATCCCATCCCGTCGATTTAGATCTCGATGTCGTCGAACGCTTAGGACGACAAGTTATTCTGGCCAATATCATGAGCGAAGATCGCGAGTCGGGCATGGTTCGTCATGATTCTCTCAAACTAGCCCGCACCCTAGCCCAGCAGTTTTCGGCAAAACGCTGATCTAGCCCCACCCTGACCAACCCCGAGCGGCGGTAAGATTCCAGAGGTGCGGTATGGTGAAGGAGGACGGTTTCCTAAGCTATTCAGATACGGACAAGACACAACCATGACTGCGGTGAACTCCCCCACACCTTCTTCTGCTTCCTCCCCCCAACCCCGCCACTACAAAGCCAAAGGACTTAAACCGGGTGGCCCTCGTCCCGCCAAAGCCCTCTGTAGTGAATGCGGCCTGTGCGATACTCATTACATTCATTATGTAAAAGAGGCCTGCGCCTTTATTAACCAACAATTTACAGAACTCGAAGACCAAATTCACGGGCGATCGCGACAACTCGATCAAGAAGCCGAAACCTATTTTGGGGTTCACCAATCGATGATGGCCGCCCGCAAAACCGAACCCATTGAAGGAGCGCAATGGACGGGAATTGTCAGCACAATTGCTTGTGAGATGTTAAACAGTGGCAAAGTCGAAGGGGTAGTTTGCGTCCAAAACTCTCCAGACGATCGCTTTCAACCCATGCCGATTATTGCCCGCACTCCCGAGGAGGTTCTCGCGGCCCGAGTCAACAAACCCACCTTGTCCCCCAACCTCTCTGTTCTCGAACAGGTGGAACAATCGGGACTTAAACGCTTGCTCGTGATTGGCGTTGGTTGCCAAATTCAAGCCCTCCGAGCGGTGCAAGATAAATTGGGCCTGGAAAAGCTCTATGTTTTGGGAACGCCCTGTGTCGATAACGTCACTCGTGCCGGCTTACAAAAATTCCTAGAAACCACCAGTCGCTCCCCAGAAACTGTGGTGCATTATGAGTTTATGCAGGACTTTCGGGTGCATTTTAAACATGAAGATGGCTCCCTTGAAAAAGTCCCCTTCTTTGGCTTAAATACCAAAGAACTTAAAGATGTTTTTGCCCCATCTTGCATGAGTTGTTTTGACTATGTCAATGGCTTGGCAGATTTGGTGGTGGGCTATATGGGCGCTCCCTTTGGCTGGCAATGGATTCTGGTACGCAACGACACCGGCCAGGAAATGTTAGATTTGGTGCAGTCTCAGTTAGACACCCAGCCGGTATCCTCTCGGGGCGATCGCCGTCAAGCGGTCCAACAGAGTATTCCCGCCTATGATAAAGGAGTCACTCTGCCGATGTGGGCCGCCCAACTGATGGGAGTGGTCATTGAGCGTGTCGGTCCGAAAGGGTTAGAATATGCCCGATTTTCCATCGACTCTCACTTTACCCGCAATTACCTCTATGTCCAGCGCAACTATCCTGAAAAACTCGACGACCATGTTCCTGAGTTTGCTAAACGTATTGTTGGACAATATAAACTTCCCCAATAAATACCGGACTCGATAGTGTCAACCCCATTGTCCCCCATTCACGGGGGGCAAACCACAGCCAAGGAGACCTTTTTTAATGAGCATCACCTGTCATATCCTCGTCGAACAAAATCCTGGACTTGTCTACGTCAGCCGCAACGGTGCGCCTGACAAGGTGTTACCAAAACTCGAACGTTTTTTGCTGAAATTCTGGGATGAACGCGAAACCGCCGGGGAACACCGTTACACCCCCGAATGTTTACTCGCTCAAGTCACCGTCCGCTTTGGTTTTGAAAGTTGTGAGGATGACTTTTCTAATTTACGGGTTGGCGTAGAGTATGATCCCGATGTGGAGTATCTCTATCTGATTTCCCTCAACAAAACCGTCACGGTTTGGTCTCCCGAACCCCGCTATCGTCAGAAACCGCAGTTGGGCCTCGATGGCTGTCATCAAATCAAGGAATTGTCGTTTCAAACGGTTTAACTCGGAGTCAAGTTATTCAGGCTGATACGCCTAATTGAGACCCGTTCCATAAATTAGGGCTGTCCGTCATCATGGTGACGGACAGCCCTAACAGATGTTTACGAGTTAAACCTTAACGCTCTCAACTCGGAACGACCCAAACCAGTCTTAGCGGCGATTGCTGCGGCGGGGACGGTAGTTGTTGCGGCGTTTGCGAGGGCCACTTTTACGACGCTTGGAACGGTGTAGGAGATTTTCCACTTCCTGAACACTGAAGCCAATGCGACTGGGGCCACCCACGGGTTGTTGTTCGAGAAGCATTGACAGAGCTTTACAGGCAATTTGGTTGATGTCAACCTCTTCTTCGAGTCGTTGTAGCAACTCGGCCGCCTCTTCTTGAATATGCTGATGTTGCAGTTTTGTGGCTAATTCAACTTGATATTGTTGTTTAGCTTCACCAATCGTGGGCACTTCCCCATAGACCATCGGCGAACCAGCCACGTGCATAATCCGGGTGAGTTTCTTGAACTCTAGGGGAGTGACGAGGGTGATGGCGGTTCCTTTGCGTCCGGCGCGTCCGGTGCGGCCGATGCGGTGAACATAGCTGTCGGAGTCGAAGGGAATGTGATAGTTAAAAACGTGGGTGACATCGTTGATATCTAAGCCCCGGGCCGCCACGTCGGTGGCAATGAGTAGGTCAATGCGTCCCTTTTTGAAGCTCTCAATGGCTTCGTTGCGCTGTCGTTGCTGCATATCCCCATGCAGGGAACTGGCGGCATAGCCCCGTGACACCAGGGTGGTACAGAGCATATCTGTCTCTTTCTTGGTGCGACAGAAGATTAAGGCCTTGTTGGGGGCTTCCGTGTCAATCAGGCGCACTAGGGCTTCTTCGCGTTCGCGCTCTTCTAGCACATAGTAGCGCTGGGCGATATCCGTATTGATGGTCGAGTCTTTGGGGGTGACATCAATGGAGAGGGGGTCGGTGAGAATCTTCTTCGACAATTGGCGAATCGCCGAGGGAAGAGTGGCGGAGAAGAGCAGGGTTTGTCGCTCTTTGGGGAGATAGGTGAAGATTTCCTCGATATCGTCGAGGAAGCCCATGTCGAGCATTTCATCGGCTTCGTCGAGAATGACAATCGAGGGAGAGAAGTCTTTGAGGCGCTTGGATTTGAGGTGGTCTAGGAGACGGCCGGGGGTGGCGGTGACCACTTGGGCGCCGCGACGGATGAGGGAGACTTGGCGTTCAATGGACTGTCCGCCATAGACGGCGACGGTGCGAATGCCGGCACAGCGACCGAGACGATAGAGTTCGTCGCTGACTTGGGAGGCTAACTCGCGGGTGGGGACAATCACCAGGACCTGTACTCCTTCGCTGCTATCCCGATGGACGGCATTCATGGCCGGTAGGCCGAAGGCGGCGGTTTTACCGGTTCCGGTTTGAGCGCGGGCGATCGCATCGCGTCCTTGGAGAATGACGGGAATCGCTTGCTGCTGAATCGGGCTAGGAGCGCGGAACCCAGCTTCCTGGATGCCTTCGAGGATCTCGGGGCGCAGGTTAAATGACTCAAAGGTGGCGAGAGTTTCGTCAGTTGTGGATTGGGAATCGGTGTCGGTTTGGGGAAGGGATGTTTGTTCGGGAGTTACAGATGTCATAGATGAAGTCATAGGTTACGTGGGTTACGTGTAGCGAGGGAGAAAACCAGTGATCGAGATGCTGAAAGGTTGAGGACTCGGTGGCGACCTGTCAACAGATCAACAGAGGGACGAGACTGAGGGGAACTGGCCATGGCCCCGGTCTGTTGACTGTTGCGGGTGTTGTCGGATCATAGATCGATTGAGTCTCAGCTCGCTAGAATTCATCTCCGCCGCCAGTTAACCCATAGGCGCTGTCGTGACCACTGATGTAGCAATGACTGATGTAGCACCGTTGGATGTAGCCCCGTACAGTGACGTTCCACACTTGACCCAGCGACTGAGTTGGCAATCTCGATCAGTACGCTGTTGATCAGAGTTGATCAGACGCACTGTTGGGAAGTACCACCGCTTCACTCTATGATAGTTGCAATTTCTACTTTTCTGTGAAGCTTTTTTCGTCAATCTCTCAAAATGTCGTGATAGGCTGTTCTGAAATGCTTGCCAGTCGAGACTTGACTGGATAACGTTGACCGTATGGCTAGAGGTAAAACGCAACAGATGGACGCTGCCACGCTTTGGAAACGCTATCGGGATTGGCTCTATTATCATGAGGAGCTAGGGATCTATGTCGATATTAGCCGTATCTCGTTTGATGAGACCCTCGTCGATCGCCTGACGCCTCGCTTTGAGACCGCTTTTCAAGCGATGGCAGACCTGGAAGCTGGGGCGATCGCCAACCCGGATGAGGAGCGAATGGTGGGCCATTACTGGCTGCGAGATCCAGATTTGGCACCGACGGAAACCATCAAACGGGAGGTGATTGACACCCTAGAACAAATTGAGAGTTTGGTAGCCAAAGTCCATTCGGGGGCGCTACATCCTGCGGCGGGCGATCGCTTCACGGATATTCTCTCGGTTGGGATTGGCGGTTCGGCCCTCGGTCCGGAGTTTGTGGCCGATGCCTTAGCCCCCCTCGATGCCCCGTTAGATATTCATTTTATTGATAATAGCGATCCCCAGGGAATCGATCGCACCTTAGCGCAATTGGGCGATCGCCTCTCGACGACGCTAGTATTTATTATCTCTAAGTCCGGTGGAACCCCGGAAACTCGCAATGGCATGATCGAGGTCAAAGCGGCGTTTGATAAGGCTGGACTCGATTTTACGAAACAAGCCGTGGCCATTACCGGCATCGACAGTAAACTCGATCGCCAAGCCCAACGCGAAGGCTGGTTAGGTCGTTTACCGATGGCTGACTGGGTGGGAGGACGCACCTCGGAAATGTCAGCCGTGGGACTCCCCGCTGCGGCGTTACAGGGGATTGACATTCGCGCCATGTTGGCGGGGGCCAAAGCCATGGATGAGGCGACGCGAGTGCGGGATCTCAAACAAAATCCAGCGGCCCTGTTGGCGTTGGCCTGGTATGCGGCCACCAACGGCCAGGGTGAAAAAGATATGGTGATTCTGCCCTACAAGGACTCCCTGTTGCTATTTAGTCGCTACTTGCAACAGCTTGTGATGGAATCTCTGGGTAAAGAGACAGACCTCGATGGCAACATTGTCCATCAGGGGATTGCTGTGTATGGCAACAAGGGATCGACCGATCAACACGCTTATGTGCAACAGTTGCGCGAGGGCGTTCCCAACTTCTTTGTAACCTTTATCGAAGTCCTCGGCGATCGCCAGGCTGAATCGACCCAAATCGATCCAGGGGTCACGTCGGGGGACTATCTCTCGGGCTTCTTGCAAGGAACTCGCCAAGCCCTATTTGACAATCAACGGGACTCAATCACCATTACCGTACCGGAGGTCAGCCCCTTCTCGGTGGGGATGTTAATCGCCCTGTATGAGCGTGCTGTGGGCTTCTATGCCTCTCTGGTTAATGTCAATGCCTATCATCAGCCGGGAGTTGAAGCCGGGAAGAAAGCGGCGGCGGCGGTGTTGTCGGTGCAACAAGAGGCTATGGCGGTTCTCAAACAAGCCAACAAACCCATGTCCCTAGAGGAGTTGGCGACGGCGATCGGACAGCCGGATCAGGTGGAAATCCTCTATAAAATCCTACGTCATCTTCATGCCAATCAACGAGGCGTGACCCTGATTGGCAACTTGGGCCGGCCCTCTAGCCTACAGGTGTCCGCTTTTTAACGGTTTCTATGCCTCTGACAATTTTGGTGGTGGAGGATGACTTAGCTACTCGTCTGTCCATCACCGATTATCTGGAACTATCGGGGTACTCCGCTATCGCCGCCGTCAACGGACGGGATGCTTTGGCCTTACTCGATCGCCACCAACCCCATTTACTCATTACCGATGCCATCATGCCGGAAATGGATGGCTATGAGTTAGTGCGGCAAATTCGTCAGCAGCCTAACTTTCGCCTGTTGCCGGTGATTTTCTTGACGGCCCGCAACGAGACTCGCGATCGCATTCGTGGCTATCAGGCGGGGATTGATCTACATATGCCCAAACCCTTCGAGTTAGAGGAGTTGGCCTCCGTTGTTCGCAACTTCCTCGATCGCTACACCATGATGAGTCACGCCTCAGCCGTAGCCGCACCGCCCCCCACCCCAGTGCCAGACGGTCCGGATGTTAAGATTGACCTGACCGATCGCGAACAAGAAGTCCTCGATCTGTTGAGTCAAGGCTTGTCGAATAATCAAATTGGCGATCGCCTTTATTTGAGTTCCCGAACGATTGAAAAATACGTCAGTAATCTACTGCGCAAAACGGATACTAGCAATCGCTCAGAATTAGTCCGATTTGCGATCGAACATCATTTGTTGCAGGGGTAGGGGGGAAGAAGGGAACAGGGAACAGGGAACAGGGAACAGGGAACAGGGAACA
>CAZXWM010000086.1:0-12372 GCA_964644215.1 uncultured Phormidium sp. | reverse complement strand
CAAGCGCAACTCTCTTTCCATTTCTATCTTCAGTCACCGTCTTACTCTTTTATTTACTGTAATCTAATTCTGCCTAACAATTTATTAGACGGAAACTTTCCGCATAATACCTCATATAGGCAGATTAGGCAGACAAACTCCACCTAACGCCCCCCTGGGGGTGATTAAGTAGACGATTTCAGCATAATGTCCCCCTAAGGGTGATTAGGCGGACGATTTCAGTATAACTACCATTTCGATCGAACGTCAAGGCTACATTAGGATTAATTTAATACTTCCCAGCACAAGCATTCCCAAATCATGCAACCTCCTCCCAAAAAGCTGCTCGATCGCGTGCGCGACGCGATCCGAGTCAAACACTACTCCTACCGTACCGAACAAACCTACGTTATGGGAGTACCAGAGGTTGAACACTTTTCGGCTCGTTCAGCTCCTGCAAGACCTTGTAGAGACTGGCATTCTCCGCCGCAATCGTCAGATCGTCGATCGTCTCCGCATAGCTGCGATGCTTGACGATCGCCGCCTCCGAGGGATCGTTCGCCGCGTCGTCGTCGAGATTCGGCGTTAAGCCGATCGCACTATCCATCAAAAGTAGGATGCGCGGTTTTCAAAACCGTCATATTTTTAAAAAGATAGTCCAGACTGAGTCTCGATCGCGTTCAAAATCCAGACTAAAATCGAGCTATTTTAAACTGAGAAACCCGGCTTCCCGTTGAGAACGAGACGCTCAAACCAGGACACACCGTTTAGAGACCGGGTTTCTGCATCAGCCTAATATATCCCGATTCTGAAGACCGAAATCGCAGACTGCCCCCCTCATTGTCCCAACTCATCGCAAGGAGACTTCACCGTGAACACGCGCAAACTTGGCAACTCCGACCTGCACATGACCCCCGTTCTGCTGGGAACCTGGCAGGCGGGTAAAGCCATGTGGACGGGAATCGATGACGGGGAGATGGTGCGGACGATTCGCGCCGCCTACGATGCGGGCATCACCAGCATCGACACCGCCGAACAGTACGGCGACGGACATTCCGAGCAGATTGTCGCGCGGGCGCTAGCTGACGTGCGCGATAAGGTGGTGTACGCCGACAAAGTCTTTGCCAATCACCTCAAATACGATGAGGTACTCGAAGCCTGCGAGCGATCGCTGCGGAACCTGCAAACCGACTACATCGACCTCTACCAAATTCACTGGCCCTCCGGCTGTTGGGGCAGCGACGTGGTTCCCATTGAAGAAACCATGTCGGCGCTGACGAATCTGAAAACAGACGGTAAGATTCGGGCGATCGGCGTGTCTAACTTTTCCGCCGCGCAACTGGCAGACGCATCGCAGTACGGACGCATCGATAGCCTGCAACCGCCCTATTCCCTGTTCTGGCGCGAGATCGAGGACGAGGTGATGCCCTACTGCGTCGAACACAACATCGCAATTTTGGCGTACTCGTCTCTGGCGCAAGGGTTGCTGACGGGTAAGTTCGGACGCGACCACCAGTTCGAGGAGGGCGACCACCGGGCGAAAAACAAGCTGTTCGCCAACCGCAGCAACTATGATCGCGTGCAAACCGCCCTCGACAAACTCCGTCCCGTCGCCGAACGCAACCACTGCACCCTGGCACAACTGGCGATCGCCTGGTTGGTGAAACAGCCGGAGTCGTTTGCGATCGTTGGTGCGCGCAGTCCCGAACAGGCACAGGATAACGCCAAAGCCGCCGAACTGGACTTCTCCTCCGACGACCTCGCCGAGATCGATCGCATCGGTCGCATCGTCACCGATCCCCTCGACTACGGCAACCACGTCCTCTGGGAATTTGCCGGGGTGTAGTTGGCTGAGAAATCTCCATCGTTCCTAGTTTCCGGAAGAATTCTAGGATTTGAAAGTCGCGTCTTGATATTATTCAGCACATCATCTACTAGGTATTCTGTCAATCCAGATCGAGCATTCTTTCGACGTTCGACGTGTTGAAAGCCCTTGCCCTACAGGCATCTCAGCGATGATCCCTGTAGAGAGCCATAACTGAGTATTGGCAAGGCTTCTGCCGATTTATATCGAATGCCAAGATGGTTCACGATAAGGGGACTCCAATTATCAAAGACTGAAATCCAGTCATAGTGAGGGTTTTTGAGGTTCGGACACAATCTTTTGTCAGTCAACCAGGTTCTAGAAGACACGAATCGCGTCCTCCATAACCCGATCGCGTAGATGGGGTTTCAACGAATCTGGAGTTCCCAAATCCACGGAACAGCTAAACCACAGTTCGAGGTGTCTCTGGAGTCGGGAAAATACCAACAATCCCACGGGCCGGGAAAATTCGACTAAGACATCGACATCGCTCTGTTCTGTGGCTTGGTTCCGGGCTACAGACCCGAACAGCCATAAGGAGCCAACTCCCAAGGCCTCTAAATCGGCGCGATGGGATTGTAAAAGGGCGATCGCCTCTTGACGTTTTATTATTTTTGTGGTAATAGATTTCGCAATGGCTTCCCGGTTCTTTTTGCTGTTCAGCTTAACATTCACCAGAGCCTGTCACAGCTTCAGCCATCACAGGAGAGCGTGAGAGTCGCGAAAGTTATAGCCAGGTTGACGGGAACTCACCGATTGGCCGCTTTGACAGATAATTTTTTGTAAATTAACATGGAATTTAATGATTTATCGTGGGCCCGGCTATGACAGTCAATCTTCGGCATATCCATCCTCTCTCAGAGTTTCAGCGTGGGGCTAAGGCATTTTTGAGGACACTCAAAGAAACCGGTTCGCCGATGGTGTTAACCGTCAACGGGAAAGCGGCGGTTGTTGTTCAGGATGCGGAAAGCTATCAAAATTTGCTCGATCGCGTGGCACTTCTAGAGTCTATGGCAGGGATTCGTAAGAGTGTCGCGGAGTTTGAACAAGGACAGGGAATACCGCTCGATGAGGCGTTTACTCAGTTGCGAGCGAAACATGACCTACCGGATTGAAATCTCCCCCACGGCTGTTGCAGATATTGAAGCGATTTTTTTGTGGCTCAAAGACTATTCAGCTGAACAGGCTTACCGATGGGTGCGGGGATGTTACGAAATTATGTTAAGGCTAGAAAATTTCCCCAATCGCTGTGCATTAGCTTTAGAAAGTCAGTATATGCCGCTGTTGGTGCGTCAGCTCTTATATGAACAGCAATATCGCATTTTGTTCACAGTACATGACTCTGACAATGATGGCGACGCGGTCGTAAGAATCCATCGTGTGATTCATGCTGCTCAGGAACGTCTACAAGATATTGAGCAATTGTTGGGGGATTAGCACTCCCCTTCTGCATCCTTCGTTGTCTCGTCTCCGTTGACAAAAAGGGGGAGGCAGGTCCTCCCCTTTCCCTTATACTGCCCCCACTAATTCCGCTTCCGACGGGGGAGTTTCGGCATCGGCTTCTCCCAACACTTCACAGGAATTGCCTGGACTTTCAATCAGTTTCACCTTATATAAACTCGCCCCCAAATCGCGAATTGGTTGAGTCAAAATATCGCGAATGTGTAGGACGAAATTCTCAGTGGTGGGGACAATTTTCTCAAAATAAGGAATGTCATAATTTAAAAAAGTATGGTCGAAGGGTTCGGCGACCAAATCCTCAATCAGTTGATTTAATGCCCCCAAATCAACGAGCATTCCCGTGCGTTGATCGATTTCTCCCTTCACCGTCACTTCTAAATTATAGTTGTGACCATGACCATGGGGATAGGCACATTTGCCATAAATCGCATCATTTTCATCGTCGCTGGCATCAGGAATAGCGAGGCGATGGGCGGCACTAAAATGAGTACAGGTGGTTAAATGAGCTTCCCAGCCGTTGCCGAAGTAATCGGCCCATAAATCGGGATGTTCTGAAAGCTGAATTTTAACGAGGGGGAGATAGTTCTCCAGTCGTTGCCAAATTACCCGCGCCACATTTTCAGTGGTGGGTAATGTCTCCTTAAATTCGGGCCAAACCTCATTCAAAAAGGAAAAGTCAAGCTGACTGGTGACTTCCCGTTTAATATCATGTTTGATGTTCGATAAGTTCAGCACCATGCCATATTCATCGAGTTCTCCGGCCATAGACACATAGAGAACATAGTTATGGCCGTGGCCATGGGTATTGGCGCAAGCCCCGAACTGGCGGCGATTCTCGGCTTCGCTCAGTTCTGGGAGCCAGTAGCGGTGACCGGCGGAAAATTGGGCGCGACGGTTGATAATACAGTCCATAAATCCTCGCTGGGCGACTCAGTGAATGGTTGCGTTGACGCTATTTTTAAAGTTTTGTAAAGCTGTTCTTAATTGTAGCGAAGATCTCAGCCAAATCGAAGTGAGAGGGGCAAAAAATCCTTCAGCGGGCGATCGCCACCGGGAGAGGGTTCCCCGGCAAACGGTACACTGAAAGCAGCGTAAGCGATCCTTTGACCTAATCGGAGAAGTAATACATGACTGTTTCTACTGTAGCGTCTTCGTCCTTGGCTGAGAGCGCCCATCGAACCCGTCAGGCGGCGCAACAGTTAGGATATCTCAGCCGTGATGCCAAAAATGCGGCCATTGCAGCGGTGGCCGATTCCCTGGAACTGGCGGCTGGGGAGATTTTAGAGGCCAACGCTGCTGACTGCGAGGCGGCCCAGCAGGGGGGGCTGTCCAAACCCCTTTATGATCGCCTCAAACTGAGTGAAAGCAAACTGCAAGGGGCCATCGCCGGGGTGCGGGATGTGGGCAAACTCCCCGATCCCGTGGGAGTAGCCCAACTCCACCGAGAACTCGATGATGGACTGATTCTCAAACGCATCACCTGTCCCCTGGGAGTCTTAGGGGTCATTTTCGAGGCCCGCCCCGATGCGGCGATTCAAATTGCCAGCCTGGCTCTCAAATCCGGGAATGGCGTAATTTTCAAAGGGGGGAAAGAAGCCAGTCACTCCTGTCAGGCGATCGTAGCGGCGATTCATCGCGGCTTAGAGTATGTGGGACTCCCCGCCGATGCCATTCAACTGCTGACGACTCGCGAGGAAATCCTGGAACTGCTACAACTCGACTCGATGGTGGATTTAATTATCCCTCGGGGATCGAACGCCTTTGTCCGGTTTGTGCAAGAAAACACCCGAATCCCCGTATTAGGCCATGCCGATGGGATTTGTCATATCTTCATCGACCAAAGTGCCGTCCTCGATAAAGCTATCCCGATTGTGGTCGATGCCAAAACCCAATATCCCGCCGCCTGTAACGCCGTCGAAACCCTGTTAATTCATCAGGGGGTCGCCAAAGTCTTTTTACCGCCCTTGGCCGAGGCTTTGCGGGAGAAGGGGGTGAGCTTGCGGGGGGATGCGATCGCCCAATCAATCGTCGAGATGGAGGCTGCAACCGAAGACGACTGGCAAACCGAGTATAGCGATTTAGTGTTAGCGATTCGGGTGGTCAATTCCCCCGCCGAGGCGATCGCCCACATTAACACTTACGGATCTCGCCATACCGAAGCCATTATCAGCGAAGCCCCCCAAGCTGTCGATCGCTTTTTCGCCCAAGTCGATGCAGCGGGAGTTTTCCATAACTGTTCAACCCGATTTGCCGATGGCTTTCGCTACGGCTTCGGGGCGGAAGTGGGGATTAGTACCCAAAAACTCCCCCCTCGCGGCCCGGTGGGGTTAGAGGGCCTCGTTACCTACAAATATCAAGTGGTGGGAAATGGTCATATTGCGGCAACCTATAGCGGTGAGGATGCCAAAGCCTTTCGCCATCGTAATTTGTAGAGGCGGAGTTCAGTCCGTCAAGGGGAAGACTTGTGGCCGCCCAGAAAGCGGCCGATCCTATGGCGATCGCGCGGCCGCAAAGAGCTAACACAGGAGTATTGATGGTGCAGTTGAGCTGCATAAGACTATGAAACGAGTTTTAAACCTGTGGCAATGGAGTCGTTCCCCATCGGGGCGATGGTGGTGTGGGTTCGTGTTATCGTGCCTACTCAGCGTCAGTTGGGGGAGTATCCATCAGAGTCCAAGCCTGGCTCAAGATCCAGGGGGGCCAAGCTTCCCTCGCCTCAGCCCTCCCCGTGAGAGTTTATGTCCTCCCTCGGCCTTGTCGCGGCTGCGATCGCATACCGTGGCCCCTGGAGAAACCCTAGAGGCGATCGCCGACGAGTATGATCTGTTTCCCACCACCCTCATGGGGATGAATCCCCAAGTGCGAAATGGCGTAGTTCGGCCGGGAATGCGGCTGAGAATCCCCCCCTACGATGGCATTGAAGTCAACGTTAGTCCCGATGATCTTTGGAGCGATTTAGCCCAAGAGTATAACGTGCGAGCCGATGTTCTCTTTGAAGCCAATAATTGCAATCCGCCCACCGATGTCGCCTTTATCCCCGGTGCGAACTGGTATCCCTACCGAGATACCCCCGATCCAACTCCCACAGACAACGAACCAGCGGTTAGTCCTGCCTTAACCGCGTATCCCTTACCGAACCGGGTTGAGCCACTGTTACGCTACGGTTGGGTCTTGCCGCCGGGGGCTTCATCGGCTGTCTTCCATAGTGGCTGGGACTTGCCGGCAACAGCCGGAACCCAAGTTCAGGCCAGTGACGATGGCATTGTCGCCTTTGCGGGGGTTCAACAGCCTTATGGTAATCTCGTGGTGATTAACCATAGCCGGGGTCGCCAAACCCGGTATGCTCATCTGGCGAGGCTGGATGTTGAGCAGGGAGAATTTGTGGATGTGGGACAATCCCTGGGAACCGTCGGTAGTACGGGAACACCCGATGTGGCTCAAACCCACCTACATTTTGAAGTCCGCAACAACTCAGAACTGGGCTGGGTTGCCCAAAATCCAGACACCTATCTCTAGGAGGTGTCAGAGATGGTGATCATCTCGAATAAACCCGTTAGGGAGAATTTTCCGGGAGAATTCAGCCCGAGTGCTGCCGAGACTCAGATCAAGATGTAGTGTAGAGAAGGGTGGGTTTAGCAACCCGGCTCGTGGTCTTGTCCCCAGTCTGGCTCCCGTCCCGTCCCTCCCTTAGACCTTCACGGAATTGGCGAATGGCTGTTTACGCGCCTAGCACTGTTCTCGCTTGGAACATCGCTGCGATCGAAGCAAAATCTGGTCATGCGAGTGAGATCTCTCCAGCACATCTGTTGCTGGGACTTTGTAAACTCTGCGATCTGGATTTAGAACGGTTTTGTCCCCGACAAATTCGCGACAACCCGATGCAGAAGCGCGATTTTCGCAGTGATATCCAAGTGTTGCAACAATGGTTTGATACCTGGGGACTCGATCGCAGCAATTTTCGTCGTCGCCTGCGATCGCAAATCTCATCGGCCAGCCCTTTACCAGTCCACCAGGGGATTATGCACCGCGATGCCGAGGCGCGGCAAGTCTTTGCCCGAGCCGAGGAACTCTCAGCCCTACAATGTCTCGATGAAGCGGTTGTGCGTCCCTATCATCTCCTCCAGTCCCTTTGTGAACTCAGTAATACGCCCTGGGATGACCTACTCTCGGAAATGAGCGCTTGTGGTATGGATACCCCCTTTGGCGATGGGGCGGAATGGGCGTTAGATGCACTCCCGGCGGACCCCCATTTAATCCTCGATGGCGATCCACTCTATCAGGATTTGGAAAAACCGGCCACACCGCTACTTGACTGTTTTGGCCGGGATTTGTCGGAGTTGGCTCGCAAATGTCAACTCGATCCGGTGGTGGGGCGACAAACGGAGATTCTGGCTTTGGCTAGTATTTTGATGCAGAAGCGCAAACGCAATGCGATTCTCGTCGGCGATCCCGGTGTGGGGAAAACCTGCATTGTTGAGGGCTTAACGCAATGGCTGTCGAGTTCTTCGGGGCCACCCGAAGCCCTGCGACAAAAACGAGTGGTGGAAGTCTCGATGGCGTCGCTGCTGGCGGGATCGAAGTATCGCGGCGAGTTTGAGGAGCGGATTCAGGCCCTGATTCGCGAGGCCAGTGCGGCGGCGGATACGATTGTTTTTATTGACGAAATTCACACGGTGTTAGGGGCTGGAGGAACGGGGGCCAGTGATGCGGCTAATATCCTTAAACCGGCCCTAGCCCGGGGGGAAATTCACTGTATTGGGGCGACGACGGTTCGGGAATATCGCCAGACGATTGAGAAGGATGGAGCCTTGGAACGTCGTTTTCAGGTGGTTTGGGTGTCTGAACCGACGGCTGAGGAGACTCAGGCGATTTTACAGGGGTTGCGATCGCAGTTTGAGCGTCACCATGACCTAAAAATTCACGATAGCGCCCTAACGGCGGCGGTGGAGTTGACGGGCCGCTATGTCAATGATGCCCGTTTCCCGGATAAGGCGATTGATGTGATCGATCGCGCCTGTGCTGAGGCCCGCTTGGATTCGGGGGGAATTTTGGCTCAGAAAGGGGTGCCTCTGTCGGGGCCGCGTTCGGTGAGTCGCAGCGATATTGCGCGGGTGGTGGCCCATCAATGTCGTCTCCCTCTGCAACAGATTTCTGAAGACGAGCGATCGCGCCTGTTGCGACTCGAAAGCGCCCTGCAAAAACAGGTGATGGGCCAAGATGAGGCGATCGCCGCTGTGGCCGATGCCATTCGCACGGCTCGAGCGGGCTTAAAAGCGCCTCAGAAGCCCGTGGGAGCGTTTTTGTTTGTGGGACAGACGGGAACGGGTAAAACCCGGTTAGCCCAAGCTTTGGCGGAATTTCTCTTTGACAGTCCCCAAAAACTGATTCGGGTAGATATGTCCGAATATATGGAGCCGAGTTCCACGTCGCGCTTGATTGGCGCACCGCCGGGATACATTGGTCATGAAGGGGAAGGCCAGTTAACTGGGGCGATTCGCACCCATCCCCACAGTGTGGTGCTATTTGACGAAATTGAGAAAGCTCACCCCCAGGTGTTGGATTTATTCCTACAAATTTTGGATGAGGGACGACTCACCGATAGTCACGGACATCAGGTGTCGTTCCGGGAGACGATTATTATCATGACCTCCAATTTGGGGGCCAATGTAGGTTCTCAGGGGACGTTAGGGTTTGGTTTGGAGTCTGGGGAGTCTGAGGCGGGCGATCGTCAACGCTATCGTGAGGGGATCTTCAAGAGTTTACGGCAATCTCTACGGCCCGAACTCCTCAACCGCATCGGGCAAATTGTCTATTTTGATCCCCTCTCCCTGGACACGTTACGACAAATTGTTGAGAAAGTGATTGAGCAGGTTCGCCAACGGCTACAACGGCAACATTTACGGCTCAAGCTGACGGAAACGGCCTATGAGTTACTGATGGAACAGGGCTACAATGCCGAGTTAGGCGCTCGGGAGATTGAGCGGACGGTGGAACGACTGCTGGTGCGTCCTCTGAGTCGAGCGATTCTCAGCGGTCAGTTTTCGCCCTATTCTCTGATTTGTGTCGATGCGCGGGAGAATGAGTTGCATTTTGAGGCGATTCCCCTGCGGCGACGGAAACAGGTTAAAACGGCGCTGAAGGGGGAGTAGAGGCGAGTTCTCGGAATCAGCCCATAACAACCTCAGCATCGTCGAGAGAGTTGTCCAGCTCAACCTCGGTACGGCCCTCTGGGTTGCTCAGAAATTCAACGAATAGGCTCTCAATCACCTCCACAATCCGACGAACGGACTGAGGTTCAATCGGAGGGGTTTTGAGGCCATGACTGAACTGATGGCGTCGGGGAAGCAGGCTGTGCAGATCCTGGTAGTCTTGGCGAGATAAGACTCCTTCAAACACCATAATTTTAATCAGATAGGCGCAATCCCGATGTTTGAGCCGAATCTCCTCTTGCTCAGCGATGAGTCTGAGGGTGGCTTCGAGTATGGCCCAACTATAGAGCCAGGCGGGTTCTGGGGTTTGCTCAATTAAAGGTTTTAAGGTTTTGAGTCGGGCTAAAATCTCGTCCTTTTGCCAACTGGGTTCGCTGTCTTGAGGCTTCGGTGGCTCGGCTAAGATAACTAGATCTAATCTCCAGTTGTCATGTTGTTCTATCTCTTGGGTGAGTTGAGCAAGTTGAGGCGAGCCAAGTTCGTTACGGGAGATCACTTTAAGGATGACGATTTCAGGACCTCGACGCAGGAGAAGATCAGGAGCATGGGTGGTAACGAACTCGGGAGTCAACCCAAAGGCATCTTGGAGAGATTTAGAGGCTGAAACGAGTTCATATCCTTGGCTGCGATACTCTTGTTCTAAGTCGCTCAATCGCGTTTTTCGCTCTGGGTTAGTTAAACGATCCATAATTCCAAAACCTCTTGATTGGACGTTTCACGGATTGAAATATATAAAAATTCAGTCTTCCTGGATAGTCCCTTTTCTAAGACCGAGGATGGATTAATCAGTCTCAACTCTTGATCCAGTGGTCTTTTGTGAATGACGAGATCTATGATTTGAACATCATCTTCATAAACCAGTCCAATTAAAGCATCTTGAATTGGCTTGATGAAGTTATCAATATCCAACTCATGATCTTGATAAAAATAAATGACTTGCAGCCCCAATAAACCCGTCAAGGGAGGATAATCGCCTGGCCAGGCTGTCTCAGCTTCCTGACGAACCTGCTGTTTCCATTCTTTCAGTCGTTGTCGTCGCCGAATTTGCTGAGATACCGGGGGACCATCGACTGTAAACTCGAATGTTCTCAATTCAATCGCTTTCCGTAATCGACACCCCCTCTAAGTCTAGCGACTCAGAGGGGGTGTGACCAAAACCCCGAACCGACTAGAACGCTGGGCCGATGGAGAAATAGGCCCGGAAGTCACCGCGATCGTTGACCCCAGCCGTGACCCGTAAGGTGTCGACAACGGGGACATCTAAATCGAGAAAGTACAAACCAACACTAAATCCGAAACCGTCTCCGGGTTCGTTACGTACTTCAGACGGACGACCGATGACATCAGAGGCGGTGTCGAAATCCGAGACATATTGAACCCCGAGACTACCGCGCAATTCCTCAAAAAACCCGCCGGGAGTAACGGCGATGGGGAAGCGGTATTCTAACCGGGCTTGAACGAAGCTGCTCGCGGTTCCGACGTCACCCTGGCCATAACCTCGGGCGGAGTTAAATCCCCCGAGGTTAAAGGCTTCGTAACCGGGGACATCCCCGAGAATGGTTCCCCCTTGCAGTCCTAAAATTAGGGTGCGTGGTCCTTCGGCAAATCCGAAGAGGTTGACGGGGAGATATTGGACATAACCGGCACTGAGGCGATTGAAGTCGAGGCTACTGGTTCCGATTGGGATCGATTGTTCAGTTCCCAATTGAAAGACGTTACCTGAGAAGGGAAAGCCGTACTCATCACGACTGGCGTTGTCTTGTAGGGCAAATAGACTTAGCAGCACGATGTCATCTTTACCATCGTCGCTGGCGGAGAGTTGATTTCCTTCTTCATCGAGAGGAAAGAGGTCGTCGTCGAAGGCCCGGTTTTGGATGCGGATTTTTTCGTAGCTGAGTCCCGGCATCAGCACGGTGGTGCGGCTGACGGGAACGACGACTTGGCTTTCAAAGCCAATCCGGTTAACCCAAGGTTCATGTTCGTCGCCAATGGGTAGGAAGACTTCGCGAACATCCTCGTCATCGTCATCGCTGAGGAAGGCGTTATCGCGGGTGTTGTTGAAGTTGGCGGATAGGCTGTAGCCGACGCGCCGGCCGTCTCCATTGTCGTCGCCACTGAAGGCGGCTTGGGTATAGGTGACATCGGCCCCGGCAAGAAATTCGCCTCCTTGGCCGGTAAAGACGATGGAACGTCCTTCTTCGTCACGGTAGCCGAGACGTAATCCGGCGAAAATTCCTTCGGCACTGTCGATGCCAAAGTCACCACCGAGGAAAAAGCCGGAACGGAGGCGTTCTAGGATTTCGGGGGAATAGACTTCTGGCCGTTGTCTGGGAATGGGGCCGAGAATGGGGATGAAACGAGTGGGACTTTCGGTTTCAAAGTTAAAGCCTTGGGCTAGTTGGGGGGCTTCAAGTCCCGAGGTTGGGTTTAATGATGACGTGGGCAGATTGGACGCTGATGAGACCGTCGAGGCGATCGCCGGCTGGGTGCAGGCGATCGCACTGAGGGCAATTCCCCAATGAATTGGGAATTTCGACGGATTGAGTTGCATGGGCATACAGTCACTCCCCTAACCAGGTTCTAATGGGTTTTCTGAGGTGTTGCAAGGAACGACCATCAGGTTCTACCAAGATACTACCGACTCTTGGAGATGGGTAGGTGAATCCTGGGGCAAACTGTAGCAATTTGAGATGATTGGGCTAGGGACTAGGCCCGTTGCAGCAGGGCCGCTGGATTGGGAATTGAGGCGATGAGTTGACGGGTATAGTCCCGTTCTGGCTCACGGTAGACTCGGTCAGCGGCGCCGATTTCTTCGATTCTGCCCTGGTTCATGACAATGATGCGATCGCTCATAAATTT
>CAZXWM010000085.1:0-12492 GCA_964644215.1 uncultured Phormidium sp. | reverse complement strand
TGTCAGACCAAAGAGAGGTCGAATTCGTTCGATGCTTTCCGAGGCGATTCCCGATCAAACTCGAAGCCCGCGCTGTACCCGATAGGGTCAGCGTCGGGTAGTTCACTCTAAGCAATAACAAGAGAGCAAAAACACCCCAAAATGCAGAAAATTATGAAGCAATGATACAGCCAAAGTTCAGGCGGAGTGAAGCATTGAGCTATTGGCTGCATCAGCAAAAATTAACTCAATCTGACCTCAAAACAGTCTCGCTCGCAAAAAATAGCAGCCGCATATCCCGTTAATCGTCCGAGATACGGTTCCGTTTGAGCCAATAGAAAATATCAGGTGATACCATCAGCCAAAAACCAACCTCTCCTCGTCGCCGAACGCCTAAGAACTCGATGACTCAAACCCATTAAAACCTAGGGTTTAGCCTGGGAGCGATCCCAACCCGGCTCCAACTGTGGCACAATTGTTAACGTGCCAAGACATCGTGAGCATCACTAAGGCAAAGGTCATCTTGGTTTCGGTCTTGGCTCAGCCCCGATTCGTTATTTTGGAGATATAGAAAGTTAGCGTGAACCCCCATCCTCTGAGTCACTTGCAACGTTATGACGCAGACGCGATCGCGCGTTACTACCAAAGCCGTCCCTGGGAAGCCATCTGGCGATCGCTCGTCGTTGTCTGGCTGTTTGCTGGATTTGTCATTGGGCTTCAGTTAGACCATTGGTTTAAGCGAGAACCCGATCACAAATCCCAACGAGCGCAGCAACTGCGAAAAATTTTGACTCATCTGGGGCCGACCTTTATCAAAGTTGGACAGGCCCTGTCAACCCGCCCCGATCTGATCCGCAAAGACTTTCTCGAAGAACTCGTCAAGTTACAAGATCAACTTCCCCCCTTCAGCAACAGCATCGCCTTTGCGATCTTTGAACGGGATTTGCAGATGAGCGTCGATGAAGCCTTCCAAGATATCTCCCCAAGTCCCATCGCCGCCGCCAGTCTCGCTCAAGTCTACCGCGCTCGTCTCTACAGCGGTGAAGAAGTCGCCGTCAAAGTACAACGCCCTAACCTACTACCTCGGCTGACTCGGGATTTATACCTGATTCGTTTGGGAGCGAAATTGCTCAGCCCCTTTTTACCCCTAAATTTAGGCCACGATCTCACCTTAGTTGTCGATGAATTTGGCATCAAACTCTTTGAAGAAATTGACTACGTCAACGAAGGGCATAACGCCGAAAAATTTGCCCATAACTTCCGGGATAATCCTCGGGTTAAAGTCCCTAAAATCTACTGGGATTATTCCAGTCGCCAAGTCCTCGTCTTAGAGTGGATTCACGGCTATAAACTCACCACAACCACCAACTTGCGGCAAGCCGGTATCGAGGCCAAAGCCATTGTTGAAGTGGGTGTCATTAGTGGCTTACAGCAACTGTTAGAACATGGATTTTTCCACGCCGATCCTCATCCAGGAAATCTGTTTGCCACCAAAGACAATCAGATGGCATTCATCGACTTTGGCATGATGGATCAACTCGATCCCTGGATGAAAGAAACCCTAGTTGATGCCATTGTCCATCTCGTTAACAAAGACTATGAAGACCTCGCCCATGCCTTTGTGAAATTGGGATTTCTAGCACCAGATACCGATATTTATCCCATTATCCCGGCCTTAGAGCTAGTCCTTGGGGATATTGTTGGCCAAAGCGTGCGGGACTTTAACATCAAAACCGTTACCGATCGCTTCTCCGAGTTGATGTACGAGTATCCCTTCCGCGTTCCCGCGAAGTTTGCCCTGATTATTCGCTCAGTGGTAACTCAAGAAGGGTTAGCCTTGAGCTTAGACCCCAACTTTAAAATCGTGGATTTGGGATATCCCTATATCGCTCAACAATTACTCCGGGGAGAGTCGCCCCAACTGCGTCGCCGTCTCTTGGATGTGCTGTTCCAAAATGGCAAATTTAAATGGAAACGCCTAGAAAACTTGATTGAAATTGCCCAGACCGACGCAAGCTTTGATATCATTCCCACGGCACAGTTGGGCTTGCAATATCTCATGTCTGAGGAAGGCCGCTTTTTACGGCAGCAGTTACTGTTGGCTTTGACCGAAGGCGATCGCCTCCATACCAAAGAAGTCCAACGGCTGTGGAATCTCATTAAAGACGATATAAAACCCGATCGCATCTGGGATGCCGCCATCACCTCCCTCACCGAGTTCTCAACTCAACGAGCCTCACAAGTGGCCTCGCAATGGCTGCCAGATATGCCACTAACCGCGTTTCAAGATAGTCCCTCTCCCCTGCGTTAACCCCCATGTTCTATTCTGAACCCCCCTACGTCCTCATCGCGGCCAGCCTCGTCATGGCAGCCGTCTGTTGCTACGCCTTCTACCGAACCCTCGTTGACACCCTCCAAGATTGGGCTAAACGGCGATCGAGTCGCCTCTTGATATTACTCCAAGGGAGTCGCCTGAAAGTGCCATTGTTAGGCATTACCCTAGGAGCAACCGGCTTTCTCTCAGGATCGCTTCTGTTCTTCTCGATGCCTCCTGGCTTTGCCTATAGCTTCTCAGCGGCCATCGCGGGGATATCGGCAATCCTAGTCTGGATTCAGTTACGAACCCTGTTACGCCGTCTCGAATCCGGTGGCGTCAAGGCCCTGAAGTTGGAGGAATTGGGATTAGGGGAGATTCCGCTACCGGGGTTTATCTCCGATGATTCCCAATAACTTCGAGTAACCTTAAAGTTTCGTTACAATCGGGGCAGCCGTGCAACTGTTCCTCTCACTTGGTTATCGATGCAGCGATCGAAATTTAAACAACTCCTATCCTACCTGCGACCCCATTGGAAACAAGTCGCCCTGGGAACCCTAACCCTCTTCATCGTCAACGGGTTAGGGGTTTATATTCCCTGGCTGATTCGTGACGGGATTGATGACTTAGAAGTGGCCTTCAGCATGGACCGCATCTTAGGCTATGTGCGGCTGATTGTACTCTTGGCCTCCATCATGTGGGGAATTCGGGTTCTCTCCCGGATGCTCCTGTTCGGCATTGGCCGCCAGGTAGAATTTGACCTAAAACAGCGGATTTTTCAACATCTGCTCTATATGGATGCCGAGTATTTTTCTCGGAATCGGGTAGGGGATTTGATTAATCGGGCCACGAGTGATGTAGATAATCTCCGTCGCTTGTTGGGGTTTGCGGTATTGAGTCTACTCAATACCATTTTTGCCTATGTCTTGACTTTGCCGGTGATGCTGTCGATTAGTGTGCGGCTGACGTTGCTATCGATGCTAATTTACCCGCTGATGTTTATCCTGGTTTGGGTGTTTAGCGGCCGCCTACGGGATGAACAGCGGGATGTACAAGAGAAGCTATCGAGCCTGAGTGAGTTGATTCAGGAAGATATGAGCGGTATTTCTCTAGTCAAAATTTATGGCCAGGAGGAGAATGAACGGCGGGCCTTTGCCCAACAGAATCAACGGCTGTTTGAGAGTAATCTGGCCTTGGTTCGGACGCGGACTACTCTATTTCCCCTGTTGCAGGGTTTGGCTGGAGCCAGTTTACTAATTCTATTGGGATTTGGGGCGCGAGATATTGCTGATGGGGCGATCGCCGTCGGGGATTTTGTGGCCATGATTCTCTATGTGGAGCGGTTGGTGTTCCCCACGGCCTTGTTGGGTTTTACCTTAACCATCTATCAACGGGGTGAGGTGAGTATCGATCGCATTGAAGCCATTTTTACCAGCCAATCGGGGATTCAAGATCGTCCTGGGGCCATCGCCCTCTCGCCCGAAGACGTCCTCGGACGCATCGAGGCCCGCAACCTCCAGTATGTCTACCCCGGCGACACCACCCCGGCCTTAGATCAAATCTGCTTCAATATCGAACCCGGAGAAACCATCGCCGTTGTGGGTTCGATTGGCTCGGGGAAATCGACCCTAGCCAACGCCATTCCCAGAATTTTAGAAATTGAACCGGGACAGTTGTTTCTCGATGGCTACGATGTCACCGAGCTACGGCTACAGGACTTGCGAGGGGCGATCGCCTATGTCCCCCAAGACAGTTTCCTATTTAGCTCCAATATCCGCGACAACATTCGCTACGGTAAACCCCAAGCCGAGCAAATCGACGTTGAACACGCCGCCAAATTAGCTCAAATTCACCCGGAAATCCTCAACTTCCCCAACCAATACGACACCGTCGTCGGAGAACGAGGAATTACCCTATCTGGGGGACAACGACAACGAACGGCCCTGGCCCGGGCCTTATTGATGGATTCTCCAGTCTTAATCCTCGATGATGCCCTCTCCAGTGTCGATAACCAAACCGCCAGTCGAATTTTAGAGGAGTTATCGACAGGGACTGCACGCAAAACCGTCTTATTTATCTCTCACCAACTCTCCGCCGCCGCGAAAGCCGATCGCATTCTAGTCTTAGATCACGGCCGCGTCGCTCAATTGGGAACTCACCGCGAACTGATTGAGCAAGCGGGGTTATATCAGTCCCTCTGGGAAGAACAACAGTTAGAAGCCTTACTCCGATAGGCCGCAACATCAATAACGAACCACCACCGGAGTCCCCACCGAGGCCCAGGAATACAGCCAAGCCGCATGATCTGGGGCCACATTGGTACAGCCATGACTCATAGGCGTACCAAAGTTGTTGTGCCAATAGGCCCCATGAATGCCATAGTTGCCGTCATAGTACATGACATAAGGCACATCGGGGACATGATAGCCGGGGCCACTCATGGGAGCTTGTTCGTATTTAACGTAAATCTCGTACACTCCCGTTGGGGTAGGTGTTCCGTAGGTTCCGGTGGAGACAAAAACGGCATAGACGGGATAATCTCCTTCCCAGGCGATGAGCCGTTGTCCCGTTAAATCAATTTCAATCCAGCGTCGTTGCGATTGACGCAGGGCGTAGATTTCATTCTCAATCCATTGAGCCACCTGAGGGGGGCTATCTACGGCGTTAAGGGGGGCAGCTACAGCCTCAGATGTCATGACCCCTCGGGGGAGGTTGGGCAGTCCTGTTAGCCCTTGTAGCCCCAGTAAAGCGGCGGCTAGAGCCAGGGAACCAGAGAGCAGACGATGACCCTGAGATGAGGGGTGAGCAGGGCCAGAGGTTGTGGAGTGATGTGAATCAGTGGAGTGGGTCATGGGTCGATTACCGTTGAACCTCAGTTCAATCCTAACAAATCTCCCTGAGCGTCAAGGTTTGAGCCGTTGACCCGAAAGCCGCTATAGTGAAATGAGACATTGTTAACGTGACCCATCAACTGAGATTTTATGCCAGCGAAACTACCTGTCACCGTCATTACTGGATTTTTGGGGGCCGGAAAAACCACCCTGATTCGTCATCTACTGCAACATAACCAGGGCCGCCGAATTGCGGTGTTGGTGAATGAGTTTGGTGAGGTGGGCATTGATGGGGAGTTGTTACGCTCGTGTCAAGTCTGTGATGAGGATGGTGAGGACAGCTCGAATATTTTGGAGTTGGCTAACGGCTGTCTCTGTTGTACGGTTCAGGAAGAGTTTTTACCGACGATGCAGGAATTGCTGCTCCGTCGCGATCGCCTCGATAGTATTGTCATCGAAACTTCGGGATTGGCTCTACCGAAACCCCTAGTTCAAGCCTTTCGTTGGCAAGAAATTCGCACGGGGGCTACGGTGGATGGCGTGGTGACGGTGGTTGACTGTGAAGCCATCGCCGACAATCGCCTGGTGAGCGACTGGCAAGCCTTAGAGGCTCAACGTCAGGCCGATGATAGTCTCGAACATGAGACCCCGATTGAGGAGTTGTTTGAAGATCAACTTAACTGTGCGGATTTGCTGGTCTTAACGAAGTGCGATCGCCTCCCCGAGGAGCGTTATCAACAGGTGCGAACTTGGCTCGAGTCTCAGGTTCGTCCAGGGGTGAAGCTCGTCCCTTGTCATCAGGGCGAAATTGAATCGAGTGTCTTGTTGGGCTTTAATGCAGCGGTTGAGGATGATTTGGACAGTCGCCCTAGTCATCATGATGGAGACCATGATCATGATCATGATGATGAGATTAATTCCATTTGTCTGACCTTCGATCGCCCCCTGAACCCAAAGGCACTCAGCCAACGCCTGCAACAGTTGGTCGAACGAGAGGAAATTTACCGCATTAAGGGCTTTGTCAATGTGGCTAACAAACCCATGCGGATGGTGTTACAGGGCGTTGGACGACGGTTTGAATCATTCTTCGATCGCCCCTGGAAAGCCGATGAACTGCGACAAACTCGGTTAGTGTTTATTGGCCAAGGCCTACAACGCGATCGCCTCTGCGACTTTCTCGCCGAAGTCTAGCCATTTGAGATCTTCAGGATCTCCTCTCTCCTCGTCTCGTCTCTCCTCGTTCCTTGGCTCTGCCAAGGAATGCCCAACGGGAGGCTCTGCCTCCCTTCGGCTTAAGTTATTTACTCTCAGGATGCGTCTGTTCCTCTGTGTGCGGCTCAAAGCGATTCAGACAACGAATCATCTGATAGAGGCGACCAAAGTTCTTTTGATTGAAATATAGAGCCAAACGGGGCAAAGGATCGCTCTCCTGACGCAGTTCTTCGGGAAGGGGGCCGGTTCGCTCGATCTTGCCTCGGGTGAGGATATCCTGATAATCCTCATTGAGTTGCGCAACAGCCGCGTCGGAAATGGCAGACTTGAGACGGATAATCAGGCGATCGCCCACATACCGACTCGAATGGTAAGTTCGATAAAACTCCCGGATAATTTGACAGGCACGATCGACATTATCGGTAATGCTGTACAGGCTTAAGTCTTCCTCGCTGATGGTTCCATTCGCCAGCAGACAGGTTTTGAGATAGTCTTGCCAACCATACCAATAGTCGCCGCCGGGGCGATCGATGAGAACGAGAGGAGCAGGGCCATATTTCCCGGTTTGCATGAGCGTGATCGTCTCAAACGCCTCATCCATGGTGCCAAAGCCACCGGGAAACAGGGCAATGGCATCACTTTCTTTCAGGAAAAAGAGTTTGCGGGTAAAGAAGTATTTGAAGTCAACCAGCTTGGGATCATTACTGATATAGGGGTTGGAGGTTTGCTCAAAGGGCAGTTGAATGTTTAAGCCAAACGAGCGCTCGGTTCCCGCTCCTTCGTTGCTGGCGGCCATAATTCCACCGCCGGCTCCGGTAATGATCATAAAGCCATATTCGGCTAGACGACGGGAAAACTCTCGGGCTAACTCATATTCGGGGCGAGCGCTCGGGGTGCGAGCTGAGCCAAAAATGGCGATTTTACGCACATGACGATAGTCTTCGAAGACGTCTAAGCCGCGTTCGATATCCTTAAGGGAATGGCTGACGATTTTCCAGTCGAGGCGATCGGTATCGTGTTTGGCTAGTTTGACTAGCGTTGAGAGCGATCGCGAAATCCACTTCCAATGTTCGTGACTCGGGAGTTCCTCAACTAAATCAGAAATCTCTTGGGAGAGACGCTCAAAGCTTTGTTCTGGGGTTGAGTTGGAACCAGGGATCTGTTGAGGAGATGGCATAACTGTAGTGAATTGGAGCGCAGTATCCTATTTTACAGATTGTGACAACAAAATAGTGCTAGGGGAACTCCGAAGAGTCCACCCAGCACTTGGGGTAAGGCAACAAGTCCCTGAAGGAAGGGGATGAGGCGCGATCGCCCCCCACATCCTAAAGATACTTTTCGAGGGTATTCGCCAATGTGGTTTTGGGAACAACCATATCCACGCGCTGTCCATCTTTGAAAATCATCAGCGTCGGGATACTGCGAATCCCGTACTTGCTGGCGACTTCAGGATTATCATCGGTATTGAGTTTAACAACCTTGACTTTCCCCTCGTATTGTTGGGCGATCTCCTCGACCACCGGACCCACCATTCGACAAGGTCCACACCAAGGCGCCCAAAAGTCCACCAGGACGGGCAGTTCGCTTTCTAAAACGTCGTTTTTAAAGCTTGCGTCTGAAACCTCTGCGGTTGCTGACATACTTCAAAAGTCCTTATCTAATCTTGTTTGCAATGTTGAGCGTGACATCCTCCCAACACCGACCCGAATGGGTACGGTACCGGAGTCCTCCTTCACCGAGTGAACCTATGAGATCAGCTCTCGGTAACAGTCTCCTCGGCTGGGATTTAGCGAGCGCTCGCCATGAACTACGCTTTCCCCTAGATTTTACCACAGGGGTCGCCCGGCCCAATTGAACAAAAATAGCGCGCTTCCTGGCCCACCCGCCTCAGACCAGTCCTCAAAAAGAAACCACCCGAACGAATCGTCCGGGCGGAGTGTGGTGTGAGGAGTGAACGGAAACATGTGTCTCCGCTCATTCTATTCTAAGAGATAAATGGCAAACCTGTCTCCTGGAAACTTAACTTTATATCAGGCCCGTTGTCAGCTTGGCTCACGGGCCAGACTCCCTCAAGCCGAGAGCCTACTTACCCATTCCCAACTGCTGCGCTTTTTGATACACCTTTCCTTCAGTTAATAACGAAGGCGCAATGGCAATTTCAACCTGTTGCATGTCTTGGAGAGTTTTCGCCCCCAAGGTTCCCATGCTCGTTTGTAACGCCCCGAGGAAGTTATGGGTTCCGTCGTCGAGTTGTGCCGGACCTCGCAGGATTTGTTCGAGGGTTCCGGTGCTACCGACGTTAATGCGGGTTCCCCGAGGTAGAACCGGGCTTGGGGTAGCCATACCCCAGTGATAGCCGCGTCCGGGGGCTTCTTTAGCCCGAGCAATCGGTGAGCCAATCATGACCCCATCCGCACCGCAGGCAATACATTTACAAATATCACCACCGGTGACGAGTCCACCATCGGCAATGACAGCAACATAATTACCGGTTTCCTTGAAGAAGTCATCCCGAGCCGCTGCACAGTCAGCCACCGCTGTGGCCTGGGGAACACCAACGCCTAAGACCCCCCGAGAGGTACAAGCGGCCCCAGGGCCGATACCTACTAAGACGGCGGCGGCGCCGGTTTTGATCAGGTTGAGGGCAACCTCATAGGTGACACAATTCCCCAGAACCACCGGCATCGGCATCTGTTTACAGAACTCGCCCAAATCCAGCGGTGTGATCGTCTCAGGAGACAGGTGAGCCGTTGAGACAACTGTCGCCTGGACAAACACCAAATCGGCTTGAGCTTGGGCAATGGCGTCGCCAAACTTCACCGCACCGGCGGGGGTGACGCTGACGGCCGCAATTCCTCCCTGTTCTTTGATTTCTTGAATCCGTTTGACAATCAGTTCATCACGAATCGGCTGACTGTAGAGTTCTTGCATCAATGGCACAAATTCGGTCTTATCGACCGAGGTGATGCGATCGAGAATCGGGTTGGGATCGTCATAACGAGTTTGAATGCCCTCAAGATTGAGGACACCCAGCGCACCCAATTGAGACAGTTTGACTGCCATCTGTACGTCCACAACGCCATCCATGGCACTGGCGATAATGGGGATGTCTCGTTTGATTCCGCCGATTTCCCAGCTCGTATCGGCAAGGCTCGGAGCGAGGGTGCGGTTTCCCGGCACTAGGGCGATTTCGTCAATTCCGTAGGCGCGACGAGCGTTTTTTCCTCGTCCAATTTCAATATCCACTGTTACTTACCGTTCCCAAACGTATTTAAGCTAGACTAGCAAATTTACCTAATAATGATCCAGAGGACAAGCTCGCTAGTTGTGAACTCGCGGCTCTGAATCGATGCGGGCAAGGCATTTCCGGGAGAGTCTGGCTGCAACAAAAACCCGAAACTCAGTCAACAGGGCGTTAACTGGGTTTCGGGTTTTTAAGTTTTGAATACCCCCAGGGGAATTCGAATCCCCGTCGCCTCCGTGAAAGGGAGGTGTCCTAGGCCTCTAGACGATGGGGGCGTATTCATTCGCCTTGTCAGCAGCTTTTAACCGCTTGGGCCTTATTCAAGGTAGCGAAGATTCTTGGGGCTGTCAACCCCTAGACTTGAAAATTTTTGGACTCGCTACAGTAGGCCGCCAAAATCTCCACACAATGGGCGATCGCTCCCAAATGGGCAATCTCATAACCATGGGTGTTCTGGGTGGGAAATCCCAGACAAGCCCCCCGCGCTACATGACCGAGTTTCATGGCGATCGAGGCATCACTGCCAAACCCAGCAATGACGGCGTTTTGCCAGGGGATTTGCTGCGAGCGGGCCGCGTCCATCAACTGCTCGGTTAACCCCTCGTCGTAAATGCCATAACCATCCTGCGACAACAGTACGGGGGCCTCAGCCTCGGCAATGGGATATTCGGGAGCCAGGGGACAAATTTCTAGGGCAATTAAGGCATCTAGGGCGTTGTGATTGCTGAAATATAGCGCTCCCAAAGCGCCGACTTCTTCCTTAGCTGAGGCCACGAGATAGACCGTTACCGGAGGACGTTTCAGGAGCGCGGCTAATTCTAACAGAATAGCCAGGGAGGCTTTGTTGTCCAGGGTATAGCTGGCGATGTAGTCCTGTAGGCGTAAGGGCCGTTTTCGCTGTTTCCCCACCACCACTCGCGTTCCTGGACGTATCCCTAAGGCGGCCAGTTCGGCGGGACTCTGTTTGGTTTCAACCCAGGCGTTTTGCCATTGTAAGGGTTGGTTTTCTTGTAAAAGCTTTTGCGGCGATTCATGGGAAACATGACGCGACCCAAAACTGAGTATCCCCGAACAAGTGGCCTCATCTCCGAGTAAATCGACGACACCCTCGCCATACACCCAGGGAAAGGAGCCTCCTAATTTGCGAATTGAGACTCGTCCTTGGTCATCAATACCTTTGACAATCGCACCAATTTCGTCTTTATGGGCGGTAATGGCGATCGCCCCCTCCTCGCACTTTCCAGGAATCTTGGCAATCAGGTTATCGGCACTATCCTGGTAACTCTCGACCCCCAAAGCTTGGAATCGCGCCTGAAGCTGTTGGTTAATCTCCCTCTCCACTCCACTGGGGGAATGGCACATCACTAACGCTTCAATCGTTGCAAATAGACGATCAAACTCCAAAGGAACCTCCATTAACGCTCTCATCCCTAGTTTAGACCCCAGACTCTCTCTACAATAGAGAACAGTCCCAACCACACCATCAACCACAGCAGAGGGAAAACAGCATCATGACCATTTGGCTTTGCGAACAAATTGATCCCAGCGGTATCGTCCAAGCCTGCATCGCCAGTGAAGACGAACAGCAAGCACGCGCCTGTCATGAGTCGTTTTCCAACGACCTCGATGAATTCCAGAAAAACCAAGGCTGGATTGCCCAACTGCGTACCGTTGACTCCTGGGATGACGTTCCCGTCACTCCCCTGAAACTCAACCGTTAACGGCCAACCGCCAAAAGGGCATCAGCCATAATAGGCCGCCCATCACCGCCAACAAGACCAAGCCAACTATCCCCGCTAGGGGATGTCCCCCCACACCCGTCACCCAGGGGGGAACTGTTCCGCTTGGCTGGCTGGCGTCGCTACTATCGAGCCAAATCATGGCGCAGACCCAACCCCCATGCAAACCCCATGCTAAACTCAGACTCCCCTCCTCAAGCAGACAGGCCTGAGTTAACACCATACCCATCAGCCATAATCCCGGCAATTGCGGTAGGGTTTGACGGGGTTGCCAAACTAAATGCAACAGGGCAAAAATCAGACTGGTCAGACTCGCGGCATACCAGACGGACAACTCCCTTTGCAGTTCCTGTTGTACTAGTCCTCGAAAGATAAATTCTTCAGTTCCAGCAATCCAAATTGCCAAGACGAGGGCCAAGAGGACTTGCCCGAGTCCATCACGGACTGTCCAGTTTAAAGTCCAGGAAATCCAGCCGGCGATTCGCTGCACCGCCACCAGGATCATCACACTAAAAATTCCCATTGCCAGTCCTAGACTGAGCCAGGACAAACCTTGCGGCCCCATCCCTGGGCCGTCGTGCCAAAATGAAACCCCAGTCAGTTCTGTCAGCCCCCATAAAGGCAGGGGAAACAGGACATAAAGACTACCCACTAGGAGCAGTTTTTGGGGGGGCGTCAGAGGACGAGAGGGATACCACTGCCACCGCCAGGCCAGGGGAATCAGGATCGGTAACCAGACCCCTAACCAGACGGTGAAAAATAAGCCAATCTTTAGCAGTGGTGCGATCTCGGCCCCCAACTCTGTTTTGGGGGCAAATTGACCCCAAAATACTCCAACCCTCCAGTCTAAGAGCATCGAAAACTGAAGCATTGGAGTTCACGAAGCGATCGCAACCGCCCCGAGATCGGGGAAATTTTGGGGATGATCAAGCCAGGGAAGATGACCTTTGATTTTGTCCGCCCCCGATCCTCAACATCCCCTGTCTTCCCCATCACGACCCTACTCGTCGTCGCCGCCAGCACCGTTTTCGTCGCCGTCAGCCCGATCCATCTGAATCAAGTGAATGTGTTTGTAACCCAACTTAATTTCAAACTCGTCGCCGGGTTTTAGGCCCATGGCGTTGGTGTAGGTAGAGCCGATGACGATCTGTCCATTCTTGTGAACGCTCACTT
>CAZXWM010000084.1:0-12518 GCA_964644215.1 uncultured Phormidium sp. | reverse complement strand
GTCACAGTCGGGGTAAATAACGCGGGTCTGGTCTTGAGCAATAGTCATAGCACTGGGTCATCTAATGAGATGAAGCATCGATGAGGCATCCTGATTTCAGGATAGCATTGGCGATAAGGGAGTTTTGAATCCCACAATTCCCGAGATATTTGTATCATAGGTTCTATCGATCGCCCGCCAATCTGTTTAAACGTTCTCATATCAAAGACGATGCTCAAAACTCTGACCCTAAAAGGTTTTCGTTGCTTTAAACACTTTGAACTCATGCAACTGGGTCGAGTTAATTTAATTGTTGGCGAAAATAATAGTGGCAAAACCTCAATTTTAGAAGCGATAAACCTCCTAACGACTGACTCTAAGTTTGATGCCTTGACGAGGTCAATGCTGAATCGAGGCGAAGTCCTGGTTAATAATGACTCAACTCGCGATGACGAACTCGATATTTGTCATTTATTCACGGGACATCAACTTGATAGTAGTTGCCATTTTAACCTGATAGCTTACGAGGGTGACAAGCCGCACGTTTTCAAGGCAAAAATCAAAGGACATGGCTCCGAGAACGCCAATACATTTCCATTTGAACCTGAATGGGTGCTTGACATGTCCTGGTCAAGTCCTCAAGAAAAGAAGTTAACAATCCCTTTATCACCCCAGAATGGGCTACCCTTAACCTCTCTTCCAAGACATCAATCTTATTTGACCAACAATAGCCAAAAAACTCAATTTATTAAAACATCGTCCTTAACCAGCCAGGTGATGATGGCGTTCTTTGACAAGGTCGTTTTAACCCCAGAAGAAACTCTCTTAACAGAAGCTCTCCGAACCATTGAGCCGAGTCTGGAACGTATTGCTTCTGTTTCGTCTGAAAAACTTATCTCTGAGTCGGCTTTATCTCGTCAAGGTTTTGTGGTTCGACTCTCAGACTTAGATCAACGGATTCCTATCGGGAGTCTCGGGGATGGAATGTGGAGAATGTTGGGGTTAACCTTAGCCATGGCTAATGCTAAAGATGGCATCTTGTTGGTTGATGAAATTGATACAGGACTTCACTTTAGCACGATGTCAGATATGTGGCGACTAATTTGGGATGCAGCAAAACGACTAAATGTTCAAGTTTTTGCGACGACTCATAATAGTGATTGTTGGCAAAGTTTGGCGGCGATCGCCAATTCTAAAAATCCCAGTTCCGAAGGAATTACTATTCAACGGATTGAAAAAGATAAACCCCAGAGCGTTTTATTTACAGAGCGTCAAGTGGCGATCGCCGTCGAACGAGGAATTGAGGTTCGTTAGAAGATGACCGGTTATTTTGACAAGGTTTTACTCGTCGAAGGAAAACAAGAAGTCCGTCTAATTCCTGAACTGATGGAAGCCAACGGAGTAGATTGGGGAATCGGGAAACAGCACACCGTCTATATTCGTGAGTATGATGGCTATGAAAAGCTGATCGCCCCCGATGTCATAACCACTGAATTACAAGCATCAGGACTCAAGATATTGGGAGTGATTGTCGATGCCCATGAGCGGCCAGAATCCCGCTGGCAAAGTCTCAGAACTGCAAGTTTACAGGCGATGCCTGATCTGCCAGAATCTTTGCCGAGTCAGGGGTTAATTCATCACAGTCCGCAAGGCATTAAATTTGGCATTTGGATCATGCCCGATAACCAAATGCGGGGGATGCTAGAAACCTTTTTAGCCGATATCATTCCCGACGACAAACAAGACTTATGGCAATTTGCCAAGCAAGTGACAGACGAGTCCAAATCTCACCAGGCTCCCTTTAAAGACTCTCAGCGTGATAAGGCGAACATTTATAGCTGGTTGGCTTGGCAAAATCCCCCCGGACGACAACTGCATCAAGCTATTACAGAACGCATTTTAGACCCTCATCATCCCAAATCGGCCCCCTTTGTGACTTGGTTTAAACGTCTGTATGACTTAGATCTATGAGTTAGACTCGTCATCTCGATTTTAAGAGGATGATTCATTATCGCGATCGCCAGCCAATTCGCGCAAACGAGCCTCCAATTCCCGGACTCGTTCCTCAGCCACCTCCGCTCGTTGACGCTGGCTTTCAGCCTCTTGACGCTGGCTTTCAGACTGTTTCGCTAATTCCGTCGGAGTGAGAAACCGCTCACCATTGGGATGATAGATCGTGAACTGCTCCTCCTGGAGTTCAAAGCGGATTCCCAACCGGGGACTCCGCCAATTTTCTGGCTGTTCGATCACGCCGAGGGTTCCGTCAGGGTTCCGTAGCCAACCGTGGAAGTCGAGGCGATCGGGGTCAAAGATATAATACTCCTCAACCCCATATTGGTCATAAAACTTGAGTTTCTTGGCCATCTCCTTGAGACGATTACCAGGGGAGAGGATTTCAAAGACCACTTGCGGCGAGATATCGTTTTCCTCCCATTGTCGATAAGAGCCGCGATCGCCCTTCGCTCGTCCAAAGGCTACCATCACATCAGGTGCTTGGCGTAGCTTGTTGTTCCCGAACTGGGGATACCAGAGGAGATCCCCGGCTACAAAGACATCAGGATTGTCAGCAAAGAGAATCTCCAGATTTTCCTTGATGATGACAATCCAACGAAACTGCTTGGTATTGTCGGACATAGGATTTCCGTCACAGTCGGGGTAAATAACGCGGGTCTGGTCTTGAGCAATAGTCATAGCACTGAGTCATCTAATGAGATGAGGCATCCTGATTTAAGGATAGCATTGGCGATAAGGGAGTTTTGAATCCCACAATTCCCGAGATATTTGTATCCCAGGTAACAACAATGGTTGCGGTGCGTCGTTCCTTTTTCCTATTGGCCAGTCTAGGGTTTATTCTCAGCTTAAGCTTCGGCTGTCGTTCCCCTTGGACGATACAAGAGGGCCAAGTCAATCGTCCACCTCCACTTCCCCAACATCCACAGATTGAAGCCTACTTCAACCAAAATCCCGCCCAGCAGTATCGTGACCCCTATCGCGACATCTCCCGCAACGGCGACAACCTCGAACAACTCCTCATCGAGACCATCGAAAACGCCCAAGAACGGATTGATATTGCGGTTCAGGAATTACGACTTCCTAAACTTGCTCAGGCGATCGCCCGCCAACATCAAGCCGGAATCCCCGTTCGCCTAATCCTAGAACATGACTATAACCGGCCTTGGAGTGACTATAGCCCCGAGGAAATTCGTCAATTTGACGATCGCCAGCGATCGCGCTACGACGACGCTCTCCGCCTCATTGACAGCAATAACGATGGCGTGATGAGTCCCGAAGAAAGCGCCCAAAACGAGGCCTTAGTCATCCTTGGCAACGCCCAAGTTCCCATTATTGATGACACCGCCGATGGCTCCCGAGGCAGCGGTTTAATGCACCACAAATTTGTTCTAATTGATAACAATTATTTAATCACCGGTTCAGCTAACTTTACCCTATCTGGCATCCATGGGGACATGGGAGAAACCCAGAGTCGCGGCAACTCAAACCATCTTTTACGCATCCAAAATCCCCAACTGGTTAGTGTATTTCAAGAAGAATTTGACATCATGTGGGGAGAGGGAATAGCAGGGGAACGTCAGAGTCGTTTTGGCTTACAAAAACCCCATCGACCTCTCCGCAGTTTTACCGTCGGAGATACCTTAGTTTCGGTTCAATTTTCGCCAACTTCTAGCACCCTTGCCTGGGAGGATAGTACCAATGGAAGCATTGCCGCTGCCCTAACAAATGCACAACATAGTGTTGATTTAGCGCTCTTTGTCTTTGCCGCCCAAAACATCAGCAACCAACTCATCGAACGGCATCAGGCTGGTGTAGAGATTCGTGCCTTAATCGACCGCAGTTTTGCCTTTCGTTACTACTCAGAAGGCTTAGATATGTTAGGAGTTGCCCTCGCCGATGAGCAATGTCGCTATGATGTAGACAATCAACCCTGGACACCTTCAATTTCTAGCGTTGGTGTTCCTCAACTTCCCCGAGGTGACATCCTACATCATAAGTTTGGTTTAGTGGATGATTCCTTGGTTATTACTGGTTCTCACAATTGGTCAAAAGCAGCAAATACCAACAATGACGAAGCCTTACTGATAATACAAAATGATACCGTTGCTGCTCATTTTCGCCGAGAATTTGACCGTCTCTACGCAACAGCAGAATTAGGACTTCCTTCACGAATTGCCCAACGAATTGAAGAGCGAGAAGCTGAATGTTCAGTGATGACACATCGTAGCAGCGATATTCCCGATGTCGTCAATTTAAACACGGCTACTTTAGAGGAGTTACAAACACTGCCAAGAGTCGGGGAAGTGATAGGACAACGAATTATTGACGCTCGTCCATTTAATACGGTTGAGGATGTTATGCGTGTCCGAGGAATCGGTGAAAAAACCGTCGAAGGCTGGGGCGATCGCGCCCAAGTTTCTAATCCTTAAACTTCGTTCTTATCTCGTTTCTTAGCTCTGCCAAGAAATGCCAAAGACACCGAAGAGGGCGAACGGCCGTTCGCCCCTACAGCTATGATACCAATGGCTAAAATTGGTAGTATCTCCTTACTATCTCGTTTCTTGGCTCGTTTCCTATCTCGTTTCTTGGCTCTGCCAAGAAATGCCAAATTGGAGGCTCTGCCTCCCGTTCCAAACCGCAAAAATTCCGATTTATTAAGGTTGAATTAGATGTTTTTGAGACTTACGATATTTACTTAACTGATAGGAACGACGTAGGGGTTGATAGATGAGCATCACCCCGAGAGGAATTGCCGTAATTACCGTAACCATCGACCAAAGCGGCATAAAACTCTCAGGACGTAACAAAGAGCCTAAACTAATACCAAAAGCAACCGTAGACAGAGGAAGCGCAATGGCGGTAAAATCGCCAAAGCCGCGACGGTGCATGAAGCGAAATGTCTCTACAACTCCCCAGATGAGTAATGCCGGAATCGTGATAAATAGAACACCGATAATCATCATCAACACCAGGAACATCATGCCCCTCATCACCCAATGAATCATAATTCCTGATACGGTGATGAGTTCTAAGAGCAGGGAACTCAAGAGAATCGGCAGCACAATCAGCACTGCGATCGTGAACCAGAGTTTCTGATCTTCAAATAGATGCAGCGACCACCATCGCTCCTCCGGAGACTTTGGCCCTTGTAACGGTCCAGCTTGAGATTGCCCTTGAGATTGCACTTGACCCTGGGACGATTGACCCTGGGTCGATTGACATTGAACTGACGTGGGTTGTCCCTCGGGGGACTCAGAAGAAGGAGCCGAATTTGCTTGTATATCCTTGGTCATGATGCGATGTTCCCAATGTTGACGACGATGCAATCCGTTGAAAGGCTTCCCCCGAGCGATCGCCTCCTATGACAGTTTATCAATGGCCTGAGCTAGAGAGTCCGCCAGAGCAACCATAGCCCCCCACCAAATCTGAACCCCAAAGGAGAGAACCGTAGCCGAGACGAACAACACCCCCAGCCGTTTCGTCGGTAACGCCGGCAGCCGTACCGGAGCGGGAGCGGTTTTGACTGTCACCGCCAGTTCCAACCGCTCGGGGTCAGCATTACTCTCAAAGACTAAACGCCGCTCATAGACAGAATTAGCCACCAGTTTGCCCGTGTTGGCTCGCACCCGACATAACACCTGCTCCCCCTCAACGGGATCTGGAGTTACCCGTAACCAATGATGACTTCCGGGACGACTGGGGGGGTCTTTGGGGTGCGGTAAGACTCGCCAACGGCCCTGTAACACGGTGTCAGGAACCGGGTTTTTCAACATCACCGTTTCGGCAAGTTGTTGCCCCAATTGTGTCGCCTCCAAGACCACAGAATCGGGCTTGGCGACCACTTTAGGCACGCGATTGACATAAATGGGGTTGAGGGCAGCTAACGCCTCGGCAGCATTGGCATAGCGGTCACTGGGAGAGGGTTGAACTAGGGTCTTCAACCAGTCGACCCAGCGCAAACTCAGTTTGGGAACCCGAGACTCAAAATCAATGGTGTAGCGATCGTCCATTAACTCACCAATATCTTGGGATTTCGTTCCCGTTAACAGACAAATTAATGTCGCTCCCACGCCGTATAAATCTGAGGCTTCCGTTAGAGGACGGTTAAACAGTTGTTCCGGGGGCATAAATCCCAGAGTTCCTTTGACAACACTGCTCATGGCCACGTCCCCCTCGCCAATACGAGCAAAGCCAAAATCGACGAGATAAACCCGTAATCCGTTTGAGTCCGACTGTTCCGAGACTAGGACATTTTCCGGTTTGATGTCTCGGTGGATGACGGGGGGAATGCGGTTTTGCAGATAGACGAGAATCTCTAGGAGGGCGATCGCAATCTCCTTGACCTCCTGGGGCGAAAAACTCCGCCGTTGAGCCAGGGAGGGAGCAGGTTTGTACTCCTGCACCAAACAAAACCCATTCTCGGTTTCAAAGGAATCGAGATAGCGGGGAATCCCTGGATGATCTAACCCCTTCAAGACCTGAATTTCCCGCTCACAACTGTCATAGGCCGACCATTGAGCCGCATCCCCAAAGAGAAATTGCTTGAGGACAACCGGTTCAGGGGAGTGGTCTGCTTGGGCGAGATAGGTCATCCGTCCACCGGCTCGGTTTTGGCCGAGTTGACGCTGGATCTGATAGCCCCGGTCAGCGAATTGGGGAAATTGGCTCATGGCAACAGCAAACGAGTCCTGGGACAGAGTGAGTCGGGCGTTAAACATGGTTGTTCCTATTGTGGCACTTTCTTTTAAGTACCTAGTCCCAGGGACGCGATCGGGATTTTAGACTCCCACCCCTTCGACGGCTTCTGCGTCCAGCAGTGACGGTTCAGAGGCTTCGGGATGGGGGTGATCATCACCGCCGCCGGAGGCACTATCTCCCGGTAGCCAATGGATGAAGGGGAGAGGTAACAAGGTGCTGAGATTGGTTAACGTCACCAACAGCCAGAGATTCTCAAAGTTGGATTCTGTGATATTGAGCCAGTGCATGAGAACTGCACCCAATTCGTAGGAGACCATTCCGGCAATGTTCGACACGGACATCAATACGGCAAACAGAGTCGCTTCGACGCCACTGGGACATAGACGAGCGGCTAAAACCAGAACCGGCATAAAGGCCAATTGTCCCATCACCGTCAGGATCAGACTGTCGCCGAGGCTAAACCAATGGTCATCAATACCGATCGCCCGATTGGCATGAGTCACCAGCAGTAAGGCACTCATTCCTAACACCGCCGAGAGGATAGTCGTCCAGACAAAAATTTTGCGGAAGGGAACGGCTTTGAAGAACCGCTGAAAGAGCCAAATTCCCACCAGGGAGGCGAGACTGGTCACTAATCGCACTCGTCCTAGAAATTCCGGTTGAAACCCGAGTTCGTTGGTGGTGAAGTAGAAAAAGGCTGAGTCAGCGGTAGGGGTGGCTTGCCAGAGAAAGAGAAAGGCTGTCGGTAGCCAGATGGATTTTTGGGAAATGGCGGCTTTGAGTTGACTCAGTTGGGTTTTTACGCCGCTGAAGTCGGGGCGATGGCCTATCGGCTGTTCTGCAATTAACCAGGCTACCCCGGAGACAATCAGAGGAAAGGTGGCGGTAATCAGGAAAATGCTGCGGCTGCTGAAGAGTTCTAACAGGGAACCACTGAGATAGGCCGTAATCAAGCCGCCAATGGCCGAGGCGGCCCAGGTAATCGACTGCAAGGACCCGGCCTCACTTTGGGACTCACTGCGGGCTCGTTCGACGACGAGGGAGTCGGCAATGACATCACTGAAGGCCACCGAGAGGGACCCGAGAGAAATGGCGGCGATCGCCTGCCAGGGCCGAGTCACCACCGTCGCCAGCAGCAGCCAGGATGCAGTTCCGAGCAATCCTGAGAGAATCAGATAAGGACGACGACGATAGCCGAAAATCGGTAGGCCATCGGAGATGAAGCCAAACAGAGGCTTCACCATCCAAGGTAGGGCCACAATCCCCAGCAAGGCTGAGGTTTCGGCGGGACTCAGCCCTAAGTCATCTTTGAGGAAGAAACTCACCGCCAAGCGAGCTAAGCCTAAAATGCCTTGGACAAAATAGACCAGGAGGATGGCCACAAGTTCTGGGGTTGGCTCATTGCCGAACAGAAGTTTATCTCGTACAAACTCCTTAACCCCCTCCAATCGCGAGGATGAGACGAGCATAACGTAATAAATCTTAATGATTGCGCTGACTCTATCTTAACCAGGCGATCGCCGTGGGGATCTCAGGCCGGGGACGGTTAACCGTCTGTCGCCCCATGGAGTATTTAAACGGGATGATAGAAAAAGGCCACACTCACCACCAGATAGGTGGCCAGTAACAACACTCCTTCGAGCCAATCGGAACGACCATCAGAACTGACGGAGTTGGCCAACACCACAGCTACCACTACGGCCACCAACTCAAAGGGATTGAAATTCAAATCCATCGGTTCCCCGAACAGCCAACCGGCCAAGACCAAAACCGGGGCCACAAACAGGGCAATTTGCAAACTTGATCCCATAGCCACGGCCATGGATAAATCCATTTTGTTTTTCATGGCCACCGTGACGGCTGTAGCGTGTTCAGCGGCGTTGCCAATAATGGGAACCAGGATTACCCCAGTAAACAGGGAGGTGAAGCCGAGAGTTTCTGTCGCCACTTCTAGGGACCCCACCAGTAACTCAGACTCGTAAGCCACGGCTAGGGTACAGAGAAGCAACACCCCAGACCATAACCAGGGATTGGGGGCTTCTGGGGTTTCCCCAGACTCGAGCTCGTTTTCGGCTTCTCCCACGTCACAGAGATAGGCGTGGGTTTTCATCGAAAACAGCAGTGTCAAGCCATAGACGATGATGAGAATCACGGCCACGATGCTAGAGAGTTTCTGAATCGTCAGTTCGGGGATACCTTGGGAGGTGGCGACGACGGCGGTGGGGACCAGAATAGCGACGGTGGCGAGGTTCATCACCGAGGCGTTGAGGCGGGCAATCACCGATTGAAAGTTTTGGGATTTGTAGCGAAGTCCGCCGAGAAACATGGAAAATCCCATTACTAGCAACAGGTTACTGAGAATTGAGCCGGTGATACTGGCTTTGACGACTTCGATTAAGCCGGCCCGCAGGGCAATTAGGGCGATAATCAGTTCCGTGGCGTTGCCGAAGGTGGCATTTAGGAGGCCGCCAACGGTGGGACCGACGACAACAGCTAGTTCTTCGGTGGCGGTTCCCATCCAGGCGGCGAGGGGGATGATAGCGACAGCCGCTGTCAGAAAAATCACGGTGGCGTCCCAATGCAGCCATTCGGCGGCGATGGAGACGGGCATGAAGATGAGCAGAAATGAGAGGATGAGAGTTTTCATGGGAAAGGGAACAGGGAACGGGTGATGGGCGATCGCGGGTTTGTCCTCAACTGTTAACGATCAATAGGGAACTGTCAACAGTTGATCCCCATTTGTTAACAGGCGATCGCCTAAAAAATCTCAGCATTGTTATAGCTATCAGTGCAATGTTTCGTAACAAAAATTGTAGTAACGTCACCTAAAAACATTGAATTTCATTGCTAAAATAACCGTACACTTTGACGAGCCTCAGAACGTCTCAGGCGATCGCCCAATGAGGTGCAGTCCTGTTAGAACTCTTGCTCAGACCGCCGTTTCAATTCCTCAATCCTGACCTAATTACGACGCTATCTTAACGTCCCTACCCCTTATGACTTTCACCTCTAAGCCGATGTCCACGGATGCCTTGAACGCCAACCTAGAGCGTTCCGAGACCCTAATTCCCCAAAAATCTGGCGTCTTTATTACCGTTCACGGACATTACTATCAACCACCGCGAGAAAATCCCTACTTGGATGCCATTGAACGACAACCGAGTGCCAGTCCCTTCCATGACTGGAATGAACGCATCCATGCTGAATGCTATCGCCCCAATGCCTTTGCCAGAGTCTTGAACGATCGCGGCGAAGTGGTCGAGATTGTCAACAATTACGAATATCTCAGTTTCAACATCGGGCCAACCCTGATGAATTGGATTGCCGGACATGATCCCGAAGTCTATGAACGGATTATCGAAGGCGATCGCCGCAGTTGCGATCGCCTCGACGGCCATGGCAATGCGATCGCCCAAGTCTACAACCACATCATCCTCCCCCTGGCCAACCAGCGGGACAAACGCACCCAAATTCGCTGGGCGAAAGCCGACTTCCAAAAACACTTCGGCCGCGATCCCGAGGGGATGTGGCTGGCCGAGACGGCGATCGACTATCCCACCGTCGAAGCCCTGATCCAAGAAGGCATCCAATTCGTGGTTCTGGCCCCCTCCCAGGTGCAACGCTGTCGCCCCCTAGCCACAGAGGATAATCCCAACCCCACCTGGTACGAAGTGGGCGGCGGACAAGTCGATCCCAGCCGGCCCTATCGCTGCTATCTCAAAAATGCCCAGGGCCATCCCGATCCAGAACGTCCCTATCTCGATGTCTTCTTCTACGATGGGCCAATTTCGCGGGATATGGGCTTCAACGATGTCCTCGAAAGTGCCTATAACTTCGCCGGCCGTCTCGAAATTGCCATTCATGGGGATCATCGCCCCGCCCAAATTATCTCCGTCGCCACCGACGGCGAAACCTTTGGCCACCACAAACGAGATAAAGAAAAATGCGTCGCCTACTGTGTGACTCAGGAATTTCCCAATCGCGGCTGGACTGTGACCAACTTTGCTCATTATCGCAGCGTCAATCCCCCCACCTGGGAATGTGAACTCAAACCTGTCACCGCCTGGAGTTGTTCCCACAGCGTTGATCGCTGGCAAGATGACTGTGGCTGTGGCGGCGGTGGCGGAACCCAGCAGCAATGGCGGCGGCCCCTGCGAGATGCCCTCGATTGGGTTCGCGATCGCCTCGAAGAGGTCTACCACCGCGAAGGAGGTCGCCTACTACAGGCTCCCTGGAAAGCCCGCGATGAATATATCAGTATTTTGGGCGATCGCAGCCGCGAGAATGTCGCTGAGTTCTTACGTCGCCATCAAGTCCGAGAACTCACCGCCAGCGAACAAATTGACGCGCTACGACTGCTGGAAATGCAGCGTCACACCCTGCTGATGTACACCAGTTGCGGCTGGTTCTTCGAGGAAATCTCTCGCCCCGAAGGAACCCAAATCCTCCGCTATGCCGCCCGGGCGATCGAACTGGCCGGCCAAGTCACCGGCCAAGACATCGAACCCGAGTTTATCGCCCAACTGGCCGCCGCCCCCTCCAACGTGCCGTTCTTCGGCGATGGGGCCGCCGTCTATCGCCATAACGTCAAACCCAACCAGGTCAGCATCGAACAGATTGCCGCCCATTATGCCATCAGTTCCCTGTTTAAGACCTATCAACCCGAACATCGCGTCTATTGCTACCAAGCGCGACAACTCGACTATCAACTGCAACGATTAGGAACCCTCACCCTGGCGGTAGGCCAAGCCGAGTTTAGTTCCGAAATCACCTGGGAGTCCGTGCATCTGACCTTTGCCGTTTTACATTTAGGCGGCCTCGACTTCCATTGCTGTATCCAGCCTTTCTCGGGCCGTCGGGAGTACCGCAAAATGAAAGAAGCCCTATTTGCTGCCCTAGAGTCCGCCAGTGCCGCTCAGACGATTCTGGCCATGAACCGTCACTTGGATGGCCAAACCTTTGGCCTGTCGGATCTGTTCGCTGAAGAAGAAGAACGGATTATTCACCAATTAGAACGACAAACCCTGCAACGGCTCGATCGCCTCTATGGGCAAGTCTATCGCGATAACTACGGCGTTCTCAAAGCCCTACAACGTAATCATCTCACCGTTCCCCGAGAACTTCAGGTCGCCGCTGAGATTGCCCTGAATCGGCGCTGTTTAGAGGCGGTTCGTGGTTTGGTGCAGCAACTGAACACTCTGGCCGAACAACCGACAAAACAGGACTATTGGATGGAACTGACGGCCATTGCCATCGAAGCCCAAACCATGAACTGTCATCTTAAAGTTCCTGAGGCGAAACAGTCTTTGGAACAGCTTATTTGGCGATCGCTGTGGCATCTGTTGCACACCAGCGAAGACGAGTTTGCTGACCTGTCTACAGATGAGCGCATCACTCAGATTACCAACCTAGTTCAGATTGGTGAGACCCTACAACTGGGCCTGGCTCTCGATCGCATCCAGGAACTCTATTATGACTGGCTCAAAGAGGCCATCGTCGAAAATAACCTGCAACCGGGCGATCGCGATCTCTTGCAACTCGGCCAGGTTCTCAAAGTCGATACTCACATTTGGCTGAGTTAGGAACTCTCTCGGCTGGGTGGGCCGAATCGGCCCACCGCAGCCAAGGAAGAATTACAGGGTCAGAACTTACAGCGTCAGCGATTGAGGATTGGTTTCAATCAATTGAGCCAAATCCTTCAGGAACGCCGCTGCATCAGCACCATAAATAATCCGGTGATCACAGCTCATGTTTACCTGCATCTGACGTTTAACGCCCATTAAGCCCTCATCCGTGGCCACCACCTGGGGACGAGATGCGCCAATAGC
>CAZXWM010000083.1:0-12519 GCA_964644215.1 uncultured Phormidium sp. | reverse complement strand
GAAGACGGCAACAACCGCGTCATCCTGGCCACCGATGGCGATTTCAATGTGGGAACTTCCAGCGAAGCGGGATTAGTGCGCTTGATTGAACGAGAGCGGGACAACGATATTTTCCTAACGGTGCTTGGTTTCGGCACGGGGAACTTGCAGGATGCGAAAATGGAGCAGTTAGCCAACCAGGGGAATGGCAACTATGCCTACATTGATAGTTTGATGGAGGCTCGCAAAGTCCTTGTCAATGAAATGGGGGCAACGTTGCTGACGCTGGCGAAAGATGTGAAACTTCAGGTGGAATTTAATCCCGCCAAAGTCCAGGCCTACCGACTGATTGGCTATGAAAATCGTCTGCTGGCCGCTGAAGATTTCAACGACGACAGCCGCGACGCCGGGGAACTGGGGGCGGGCCATTCGGTGACGGCGCTCTATGAGGTGATTCCGGTGGGAGTGGAGTCGGAGGTGGAATTGCCCGAAGTCGATGACCTACGCTATCAAAATTCGGCGGATGGAGACGATCTTGATCTCGATACTGAGACGGCCCAGGAGATGATGCTGGTGAAGCTGCGGTATAAAGAGCCTACCGCTGAGACATCGCAACGGATCGATCGCCCGGTACGCGATCGCCCGGTGTCCCTCAGCCAAACCTCCGACGACTTCCGCTTTGCGGCGGCGGTGGCGGCCTTTGGCATGTGGCTACGGCAGTCGGAGTTTCGCGGTCAGAGCGATTTGACCCTGGCGCAAGACCTGGCCCAGGACGCTCTAGGACGCGATCGCCACGGCTACCGGGCGGAGTTTCTCGAACTGCTCGAACTCGCGCGGGTAGCCGATTAAGTGATTGAGGTGATGGGGAGGCGGGGAAGAGGCGGGAAGAGGATGACGGTTTTGTTAACTCCAATCCGCTTCGTCAGCTTTGCGAGTTCCCACGTTGAAAATGCGGGCGCTACCATGCAGTTGTCGGGTTTTGGCAAATAGCTCCTCCTCACTGAGATGCCAGCGTTTGAGTAGGGTATTGAGGTCGTTTTGAATGTCTCGCGCTCCAGGGAAGCCGTTGTAGCGAACTCGTAATCGAGCTAGTTCTGCCAGGTTGGGATCGTTGGGGTCGGCCGCCAGTAAGCTGTTAATAGCCGCGCGATCGATTTTGGCTTGGGGATGTTGTTGGTCTTTCATCTTTTGAGCGAGTGGGATACCGAGGAGTAGATTCAGAGGCTGGGACTTTCTGTTGAAAACAGTTCTTCGTCGAGTTCTGACTCGTGAACAAGACTCGGTTCAACTACATAGGGTAGACTTGCTCCTTCTAAGCCTCGTTTAATATGTTGGGGCGTTTCCTCAAACAGGACAAAGAGGGGAAAGATGCGTTGGGCGGCTTCACTGTAGATATGACGGTAGCGATAGGGCATCACCCATTCGTAGCCGCGATCGAGTAACACTTGGGTTTGTCGCCAGCGTAGCAGTAAGTCGGAGAAGTCCTCTTGGGGGCGATGGATGAGGAGAAAGATCTCAACTCCCACTTTGACTTGCCAATCGGGTTCACACATGATAATACCCAACTCGCAGGGTAAACAAACGGTTTCTCCGGCGCGAATCTCTAAGCCACTTAAGCCTCGTTGACTGAGGGATTCCCGTAGGCGAACTAGGGGAAAGGGCAGCAAAATTAAGCTATCATCGGGTCGCCGCAAACTGGGAATCGCCTCTAGGTACGGGCGATGTTGTCGCAATAACTCCAGGGTGTCTGGTGTCTCGCAGTAGCGAGCGAGCGCGTTTTCATAGGAGGATTTTTGAACAAACATAGTCAAATGGGGTGCAGGCCCTAGGCTCTTCTCTCCATTCTAATCAGACTCGTGGACGCTGACAGTGATAGCGTTGGTAGGGAATCCCGAGACGGTAGTAGTCGTCGGGGCGGCGATCGCAATTAAAGGATGCTCGGTGTAATTGTTGGGGATACTCGGCTTCTCGTAGGCCTGGGGCAATGATCCAGAGATCTAATGCTTCAGGAGTTGATCGCCCCGAGGGAGGGGGAAGCGAGGGAAGTTCAGCAAGTTGTTGCCAGGTTTGCTCGTATCCCCCGTCACGGGGGAGAAAGGCCACTGCTGTCTCGGGGGGAAGTTCGAGGGCGAAACTTAGCCCGAGGGCGATTTCTTGGCTGTTTTGATAGCCGATGACGACTTCTAAGGCTGGGGCGGGCGATCGCTGCAATTGTTGGGCTACCTGACGCGGCTGATAGGGTTTCTCGAAGGCTAGGCCCGAAATCACCACCAGGCTACTGATTCCTGCCATTGTTAGGGCCACAGCGGAAAATTTAGGGGCTTTGTAAGTGCTAAGCGCCGCCCCGACGAGGGCGCAGAGACTGGGATAGTAGACGAAGTGATAGCGTGGGGCGATGGTGATATCTTTGCCTAAGCCATAGACGATGATGACAAAACCCAATAGACTCCAAAGCGTTACTAGGATGAGGATGAGGAGGGGCAGTCGAGAGGCTTGTGAACGCCATAGATGTTGGCCACCTCGCCAGGCGGTGATGGCTAACCAGAGGCTAAGTCCCACCATTGCTGCACCACAGGGAATGGCGATCGCCCTGGGTTGATGTTCGACGGGGAATGTCACCCACATCACCACCCAACTGGCTAGGGTTTGCAGCAGGGGGGCGACGTGATCGGTCCAACTCGGTTCAAAGGGTTGAAACCAGTCGGTTTCCGAGCGTTGTAGATGTTGGCCCAGATGAGACAGCCATGGCAGAAAGACCAGTCCCGGTAGGATGAGGCTGATTAGATGGCTTAAGGGAATGGCCCGAGAGGAAGGAGTGTCTGGGACTAGGCGACGTTTGAGGGCCAGACTGAGACTAAGATAAGTGGCGATTTGGGCGATGTAGGCGATCGCCATAAAGTAGTGGCTATAGAGTCCGATGCTATGACAGAGAACCCAGAGGGGGCGCGTTCCTCGGGCTAGGCGGCGATCGCCCCATTGGCACTGTCCCCAGCGGATGAGCGCCCCTAAACTGAGGCTAATCAGCAGCAGCGGTAGGGTATAGTGACGGGCTTCTTGGGAGAGATAGACGGTGAAGGGAGATAGGGCGATTAAGGCCGCCGCTAACAATCCTGCTTTTCGGGAAAACCCTAGACGATTAAGCCAGTAAAGGCTGGGGATGGCGAGAATCCCCAACAGGGCCGGCAGCGATCGCAGCTGTTGAGCTAAAGACAAGTTCAGGGGGGCAATTAGACGCAACCAATGCTGAAGCCAGCAGAAAAACAGAGGTGGATGCGTCGATTCACGGCTGAGGGTGATGGCAATTTGGCGACAACTGGCTTCGGGGTTGAGACTCAGCTGCGATCGCAAAGCCGAGACGGAGAGAAATTCAGTTTGGGGAATGTCCGCCATCTCTCGCCCTAAACTAAAGATGGCTGTGAGGAGTTCATCGAGCCAGAGGGCTTTTTCCCCTAAATTCAGCACCCGCAACAGTCCCCCGACGACGATGATTATCACCAGGATTAGCCAGGGGGTACGGTTAGACTGCGATCGCTCACCGGCCATCACAGTTCCCGTTCTAGGGTATCAGCGAGTTTCTCAGCTAATCCCGCAATCCAGGTTTCATCTTGTTTGGTATAACTGCGAGGGGCATTCGCCCCCAAAATCATCAATCCTTTACCACCAAGGGGTTGACAAATTACTCCTTGTGTGTTAATGGGTAAATAATTAAACTCAAGTCGACCGGGATAAAGCTCAAGTTTAACGAGATAGATGGGTTTTTGGGTTTGCATGGCCCGTTGAGCAATGGCCCCAAGTTCCACCGTCGTCTGTTGGGCCAAGATACCCCGCCGCAGTAGCACCCGTCCCTGATACCAAACCACTAGGGTTTTCGTGACCGTATTGGTCAATAATAACTGAGACGACCAGGCTAACTCTCGCTGCACCGAATCCGGTAAATCTGAGGCCAGTTCCAAGCCCTCTTCCCCCAGCAAAATGACCGAATCTGGAGGTTTCGGCTGCACCCGTTGCCAGAGTAATCCCGTCAAAATCAGCACCGCGCAGATAATCGCCCCGAGAACATCAGAGCGAACTTGCCAAGTGGTGAGATTATCGGTTAACAGGCGATTCACCAGGAGCAATGTCCCTCCTAGAGACCCTGCAACAATAGGAAGTTGCCGTAGGATGGCGTTGGTGTCGGACATGGGGGGAAGAAGGCAAAAGGCAACAGGCAACAGGCAACAGGCAACAGGCAACAGGGTAGGGGAAGAAGCCACCTCGAACCCCTCCAATGGAGGGGAGAAACAACGCAGGGGCGTACCCTTTTGACTTCAGGCAACAGGGTACTATTCTTCTCCGGGTTCGATGATGCGTTGGAAGAGATACCCCGTTCCTCGGGCGGTGAGGATTAACTCAGGGTTGCTGGGATCTTCTTCGAGTTTGGCTCGTAGTCGGGAGATATGCACATCCACCACACGGGTATCGACGTGACGTTCGGGAGTATAACCCCAAACCTCTTGTAGAATTTCCGAGCGCGAGAACGGTTCCCCTGAACGGCTAACCAGTAACTCCAACAAACTAAACTCCATCCCAGTTAGGCGGATACGTTCGTCTCCCTTATACACCTGGCGTTTATTGGTATCGATGCGAATCGTATTAACTTGGATGACTCCCGAACTGGGAATCCCGGTACTGTTAATTTTGTCTACCCGTCGTAACACCGAGCGAATTCTCGCTTCGAGTTCTTTGGGCGAGAAGGGTTTGACGACATAATCATCGGCCCCTAACTCTAACCCGGTGATGCGATCGGCTACATCCCCTAACGCTGTCAACATAATGATGGGAACATCCGACTCTTTGCGGAGTTCCTGACAGACACCATAGCCATCGAGTTTGGGCATCATCACATCCAACACCACCAAATCCGGTTGGCTGTCGCGAAATGTGTCGAGGGCTTCTTCGCCATCAGCCGCCGTCACCACATCGTAGCCAATCATGGCCAGGCGGGTTTCCAAAATACGACGGATGCTGGCTTCATCATCAACAACGAGAATTTTTTCTTTTTGACTATCCAATGTCCTTCAAGCCTCTTAAACGAACCTTTCTTTTGATAAAGTTTGTTAGCGTACACTATAAGATACTACCCCATCGAGGTTTAGAATCAAGTTGAAATCCTGTCTAGGGTTATCTTTCAGGGTTTCACCAGGATTCAAAGCAGCCCTCGGGATGACTGAGGCTGGCCGCCCTTGTACCCACCTATTGAGTCATTATGGCAAAGCCTCGCACAATTTATGTCTGTCAGGAATGTGGTGCTGAGTTTCCTCAATATTTTGGTCGTTGTACGAATTGTGGGGCCTGGAACTCTCTGGTGGAAACGGAACCCGTCGAGGCCCTGACGACGACGCGCCCGGCCAGTGCGGTGGCGTGGAACCGCAACCTCGGTTCCTCAAATGGGGAGAAACCCGAGGGCCAACCTCGGGCGTCGGTGCGTTTGTCCGAAATTGCTGATGCGTCGGTGGCGCGGATGCCGTCGGGGTATGCGGAACTCGATCGCGTCCTCGGGGGGGGCATTGTGCCAGGTTCGTTGGTGCTGATTGGTGGGGAACCGGGGATTGGTAAATCGACTCTCTTGTTGCAAACGGCCAGCGGTTTGGCTCAAGCGTCACGGGTTCTCTATGTCTCGGCGGAAGAGTCGGGACAACAGATTAAATTACGCGCTCAGCGGCTCCTAGATGGACATCCTCATATCGAAACGACTCAAAACCCCTCCCCTCCAGTCCACCCTGAGCAACCGGGGGATTTGGCGGCAAATTCGGGGGCTGATGCCGGGGAAGCTAAGGGGTCTGAAGGAGACCCGGAGTTAGGGGAAGGAGCTTTGGCGGTGGAACCGAATTTCTTTCTCTTGCCAGAGACGGATTTGGAGGTGATTTTACGGGAATTAGAATCGCTCAAGCCCGATTTTGCGGTGATTGATAGTATTCAAACGATTTATTTTTCGTCTCTGACGTCGGCGCCGGGTTCGGTGGCTCAGGTGCGCGAATGTACTTCGGCTTTGATGCAGGTGGCTAAGCGCGAGAATATCACGTTGTTTGTGGTGGGCCATGTGACCAAAGATGGCTCGATCGCCGGACCGAGGGTGTTAGAGCATTTGGTGGATACGGTGTTGTTTTTTGAGGGCGATCGCTTCGCGAGTCACCGCATTTTGCGATCAATGAAAAATCGCTTTGGGGCCACTCATGAGATTGGGGTTTTTGAGATGATCGCCAATGGCCTACGGGAAGTGGCCAACCCGTCGGAGTTATTTATGGGAAGTCGTGATGAGACGGTATCGGGAACTTGTACGGTGGTCGCCTGCGAAGGGACACGACCAATTTTAGTGGAGTTGCAGGCCCTGGTGAGTCCGGCGAGTTTTGGCTCCCCTCGCCGTAGTGCGACGGGGATTGATAGTAACCGCCTACAACAGATTTTGGCGGTGTTAGAGAAGCGGGTGGGGGTTCCTCTGTCCAAGTTAGATACCTATCTGGCTTCGGTGGGTGGGATTCGCGTCGAGGAGCCGGCTGCTGATTTGGGGGTGGCGATCGCCGTCGTATCAGGGTTTCGCGATCGCCTGGTAGACCCCCATACGGTTCTGATTGGCGAAGTGGGGTTAGGGGGACAGGTGCGCCAAGTCTCTCAGTTAGAATTGCGCTTACGCGAGGCGGCTAAACTGGGCTTTAAACGGGCCATTATTCCCAAAGGCCAAAACCCGCCGGAGTTGGGCTTAAAACTGATTCCCGTTGCCCGAGTTCTCGATGCTATCTTGGAAGCGATTCCTTCAGCATCTACCCCATCTTCGCCGGCGATCGACTCCGGCGGAACTCAACCCCCTTTAAGTCTTCCGGGTTTAGATATCGATGAGGATGAAGACGATTGGGATGATGAACCGCCTAGCCGTGATGGAGTCGAAACTGACCTATTCTAAGATTAGGGCGGCCCTTGCAGATCAATGACCGTAAGCGTCACGACAACCCTAGCCTGTACCGATGTTGTTTTGCGATCGCCGTGAAGAATGATGCACGCTCGATTTTTTATCGGTTCTCATTTTCGACCTGTCCTGGGTGGGAGAATTGGCCCAATCCCGTCGACTCGTCTGGAGCCTTTCCCTGGGAAAATCGTCCTGAGTCCCTATCGTTCCTCACGCCCACAACATCAGCCAACAGCATCACCGAGCCGACGTCCCGGTGTTCTTCGCGAGACTTTGACTATGCTCTCTAATCCCAACTCGTTCCCCAATACCTCAGCCTCAGAGTCAATCGAAGCTCTGCAAAGGTTGCGCTTGTTAATCGAACAGAGTCCGATCGCCGTAATTGAATGGGACCTCAATTTTTGCCTGGTGTCTTGGAACCGCGCCGCTGAAGAGATGTTTGGCTATCACTCGGCTGATGTGTTGGGAAAACCCGTCACTGAGATCCTAATCCCCGACCGCGATCGCGCTGAGGTTGAGGCGGTTTGGTCGGAACTGTGGCAAGAAAAGGAGACCCGTCGCTGTACTCTGACGACGAATAATCGACAGGGGGAGTGTTTTGGTTGTGAGTGGTTCAACACCCCGATTGTCAATTCCCAAGGCCAGGTGATGGGGATGGCTGCCTGGGTGAGCGTTTGCGGAGCGTCTGGGAACTACAATCGCCGTGAGCAACGACAGGCTCAGGAGTCTCAGGGGGAACAGCCGAATCTGAAGCACGACGCTCGGGCCGCTGCGGCGAACTCTCCGAACCAGGCTCTGACTGCCCAATTCCAGGAACGAGAACGCACGGAAGAAGGCTTACATCTGAGGGGGTTGGCGGTGGATGCTTGTGCGGATTTAGTCTTTTGGCTCGACTGTGAGGGCAATTTCACCTATGTCAATGATGCCGCTTGTGAGACCCTCGGCTATGAGCGAGAAGACCTGCTGGGGCGCCGCATTTTTGACCTCGACCCCGCTATGACAGACCAACGCTGGCCCGAGCATTGGCAGGCGTTACGAGAGCAGAGCAATCTTCGTTGCAATTCGCACTATATCACCGCCACGGGGGAGACCATTCCTATGGCGATTACCGCTAGTTATGTCCATTGGGGCCAGACCGAGTTAATTTGCGCTTTTGCTCGTGATATCCGCGATCGCGTGCGCACGGAAATGGCTCTACGGGAGAGTGAGCAGCGTTTTCGGGATGTCTCGGAAGCGGCGGGGGAATATCTCTGGGAAACGGATATTCAGGGACGCTATACCTTTGTCAGCGATCGCGTCTTGGCGGTGAAAGGCTATCCCTCGTCACAACTTCTCGGAGAATCCCCGTTTAAGTTTATGGCCCCGGAGGATATCCCTCGGGTTGAGGATATTTTGGCCCAGGCGAAGGAACAAGGCCAACGATTCAAACTCGAACATCGAGATATTCTCCCCGATGGAACTGTTGTCTGGGAAGAAGTCAATGGGATTGCACTGCTCGATGATGAGGGCCAGGTGATTGGTTTTCGGGGTGCAGGATTGAGTATTACTGAGCGCAAGCAGAATGAGGAACGCCTACGCCGTCAATTTCTGGCCGTTGAGGCAGCCATGGACGGGATTGCTCTGCTCGATGCTGATTCGGGAACCTATGTTTATCTCAATCAAGCTCATCTGGACTTATTTGGTTATGACTGTGCCGAGGAGTTGATGGGAAAAACTTGGCATTCTGTCTATCCTCCTGAGGAGGTCCAACGGCTTGAAGCCGAGGTGTTCCCGATTCTGCGATCGCGTCGCCATTGGCGCGGCGATACTTTGGCTCAACGCAAGGATGGGAGTACGTTTTGGGAAGAAGTGTCTCTGTCCCTGAGTGATGATGGCCTACTCGTCTGTGCTTGTCGTGATGTTAGTGCTTCGCGTCAGGCCATGACTCGCTTGGCTGAGAGTGAGGAACGGTTCCGTCAGTTTGCTGAAAATATCGATAGTGTCTTCTGGATGAGCAATCGCGAAACCTCGCAGATGCTCTATGTCAGTCCCGCCTATGAACGACTTTGGGGACATTCGGCTCAAGAACTCTACGAAGCGCCGCATCAGTTTTTTGAGGCGATTCATCCCGAAGACCGCGATCGCGTCGCGGCTGAGTTGCAACGGCCGACTCCGCAACATTCAACTCAGGAATATCGACTTCTCAAGAGTGATGGAACCCTAGGCTGGATTCGCGCTCGGACGTTCCCAGTCCCCGATGACAGGGGAGCGATTTATCGCATGGTCGGCATTGCTGAGGATATCAGCGATATTAAACTGGCTGAAGCGGCTCTGGAACGACAGTTACAGCGGGAACGACTCCTATCGACCATCTCGCAACGGATTCGTCAATCCTTGGATATGGAATCGGTGATGCAAACCTCTGTTGAGGAGGTGCGGGAGTTTCTGCATACGGATCGGGTGGTGTTGTATCGTTTTAACCCGGATTGGAGTGGCCAGATTGTGGTTGAATCCGTTGAACCGGGCTGTTTGCAGTTGTTGCGAGAGACGATTGATGACCCCTGTTTCCGGGAGCGTCAGGTTGAGGCCTATCGGAAGGGGCGTATTAGTTCGATTGATGATGTCGAGGCCGAGGATTTACAGGACTGTTATCGTGATTTGTTGCGCCAAATCCAGGTGCGGGCAAATTTGGTGGTTCCGGTGATCCTCGATCGCCATCGGGATGAGAAAACCTCAGCAAACTCGCATCAGGGGCAACTTTGGGGGTTACTGGTGGCCCATGAATGTCGTTACCCCCGGCCCTGGCAACATTCGGAGATTGAACTGTTGCAACAGTTGAGTGTTCAGGTGGCGATCGCGATTGGTCAATCTCAACTCTATGCCAAGGCTCGCTCGGAGGTGGCTGAACGTCAACAGGCTGAACAGCGCTTACGAGAAAGTGAAGCCACGATTCGCGCTCTCTATGAGGTGACGGCGAATCAATCTCTGGATTTTCAAACGCGCTTGGATCGGGTTCTCTCGATGGGGGCGCAACGGTTTAATCTCGATATTGGTACGATTGGCCATGTCGATGGCGATCGCTATGAACTTTTGGCGGTTTATGTGCCGCCGCTGACGCTATTCCCACCGCTGCCGGGTGATAGTTTGAATTTAGCCGAAACCTTGGATGCTATTCTCTTAGAGCAAATTCGGCAACAGGGTGATCTGAGTCAGGTTTTGACGATTGAGCGGGTTCCCGAGTCGCCCTGGGTAGACTCCGATGGCTATCGCAATCGCCATCTGCAAGCCTATCTGGGGGTGGCGATTTTGGTGGCGGGAGAGGTGTATGGAACTCTCTCGTTTTCTTCGCCTCATCCTCAAGCCGATGGTGTGTTCTCGGATGCTGATTGTGAATTGTTACGCTTGATGGCTCAGTGGGTGGGTGGGGAAATTGAACGCCATTCGGCTCAGCAGGAGGTGCAACGCTCGTTTCAACGAGCCTTACTGCTGAGAACGATTACCCAAGATATTCGCTCGAAACTGGATTTACAGGATATTTTCCAAACCACCTGTAATCTGCTCGGACAAACGCTCAATGTCGATCGCTGTCTTCTTCATGCTTATGATGAGGAACCTCATCCTCAGGCCGAGATTCGCGCTGAATATCTCAGTCATGGGATGTCGTCGCTGTTGGAGGTTGAGATTCCGGTGGCGGGAAATCCTCATCTGCAAAAGGTTCTGGATAGCGATCGCGCGATTCCGAGCTGTAATGTCTATGAAGACCCGCTTCTGAGTCCCCTGAAGGCTGTGTGTCGGCAAATCTCTTTGAAGTCTATCTTGGCGGTGCGAATTTCTTATAAGGGCCAGGTGAATGGGTTGATTGACTTGCAACAGTGCGATCGCTTCCGCTATTGGACTCAAAGTGAGATTGAGTTGGTTGAGTCGGTGGCGGATCAGGTGGGGATTGCGGTGGCTCAAGCGCAATTGCTCGAACAAGAAACTCAACAACGCGAACAATTGGCGCAACAAAATCTGGCGGCTTTACAGGCTCGACAGGCGGCGGAGTCGGCTAATCAGGCCAAAAGCGAGTTTCTGGCCACGATGAGCCATGAGATTCGCACGCCGATGAATGCGGTGATTGGTATGACGGGCCTGTTGCTGGATATGGATCTGACGCTAGATCAGCGAGATTTTGTGGAGACGATTCGCACCAGTGGCGATGCGCTGTTGACGATTATTAATGATATTCTCGATTTCTCGAAGATTGAAGCGGGTAAGTTGGACTTGGAAGAACATCCCTTTGAGTTACGCACTTGTGTTGAGGGAGCGTTGGATTTATTGGCCTCTCGGGCCGTTGAGAAGGGGATTGAACTGGCTTGTTTTATTGAACCGTCGGTTCCTCATAATCTGATTGGTGATGTGACGCGGCTGCGGCAGATTTTGGTCAATCTGTTGGGGAATGCGATTAAGTTTACGGATAGCGGTGAGGTGGTGGTGTCGGTGTCGGCGTCTCCTCTGCGTGATGGGAGGTTGGAGACGGTGGATATGGAGCAGGTTCGTCCGACTCATCAGATTCAGGTGTCGGTGCGGGATACGGGGATTGGGATTCCCAGCGAACGGTTGGAGCGTCTGTTTAAACCGTTTAGTCAGGTGGATGCTTCGACGACTCGTCAGTATGGGGGAACTGGGTTAGGGTTGGCGATCGCGAGCCGGCTATGTCAGTTGATGGGGGGCCGGATGTGGGTCGAGAGTGCGGTGAATGTGGGTTCGACGTTTTCGTTTACGTTCGAGGCTCAGGCGATCGCTCTGTCGCGTTTGCGGGATCTGACGCAACAGCAGCCGGATTTAGCTCAGGCTCGCATCCTGGTGGTGGACGACAATGCGACCAATCGACAAATTCTCGTCCGTCAAACCCAGTTTTGGGGAATGCAGCCCTTTGCGGCGGCGTCGGGGGCGGAGGCGTTAGTCTTGTTGGAGGATGGCGATCGCTTTGATGTGGCGGTGTTGGATATGCAGATGCCGCACATGGATGGGGTGACGTTAGCCAAAAAGATTCGTCAACGACCGCAGGGACAGGGTTTACCGTTGGTGATGTTCACGTCGATTGGTAAGCCCGAGATTCGCAAGGATTATGAAAATCTCGATTTTGTGGCATTTCTCAATAAGCCCATTAAACAATCTCAACTGTATGATGTGTTGGTCGTGGCTCTCGGTCAAGGGGATGAGCTGTCGAGGCGGCGATCGCTTTCCCCGGAACCCATGCCGATTCCCAGGGCGGTTTCGCCGTTGCGGGTCCTATTGGCGGAGGATAATGCGATCAACCAGAAGGTGGCACACCGGATTCTCGAACGGATGGGCTATCGTGCCGATGTGGCGGCGAATGGTTTGGAGGTGATTGGCGCTCTACACCGGCAACCCTATGATGTGATTTTGATGGATGTGCAAATGCCGGAGTTGGATGGCTTGGAAACGACTCGCCGCATTGTGGCGGAGGCGGAGAGGTTCCCGTTCCCGAAACCTCGGATTATTGCGATGACGGCGAATGCGATGCAGGGCGATCGCGAGGCTTGTTTGGAGGCGGGGGTGGGTGATTATGTCAGTAAGCCGATTCGGGTTCAGCAGTTGGCGCGGGCTTTGGCGAA
>CAZXWM010000082.1:0-12726 GCA_964644215.1 uncultured Phormidium sp. | reverse complement strand
AATCCAACCCCAGAACCCCAATTTGAACGCAAATTGGGGTTTTCCATTGCCAACAGCCAACTCGTTGAGGCTGATTCATTCACAGCTCGGACGCCTCATCAAGTTAGCATCATCCGGGTTAGGTAAAATGGCTCCACTGGACCGCTGACTACCATCGCCCCCACTGGGGCCGCTGTTTGCTTAAAGCGCGGATCGAGGTGGGAATTTTCATGATCCCAGACAGACTCCCAGACACCATGCATGAGGTAAGCTCGTAAATCTCCATCGGGGAAAGCATTACGCATGATTTCGGTACTAAGTGCCTTGCGATAGTACCGATTGTCTGCTGCACCGGCAACACCAATGCCATCACTAGCCGTTGTGGGTTGATAGGTTTGTTGAGCAATCAGCAGCAGTTCCGACGTTTTCGCTTCAAAGGGGTCTAGGACGGCATCCTCGATCATGACATGGTTGGCAACGGTCACATAATCTTGTTCGGGTACATCGACGGGCCGACGAAGAAAGGCAAGGATGTCCTCGGGTTGGCGATAAATTCCAGTGCGATCGCCGGCTACGACGGTCTGATAAATTCCCTGGTAGGACTCCATCTGTATCGGCGTTTTCTCTGAACCTTGTGGGGTCATTCGGTAGGCATAGAGATGGGGCGAAACAACGTCATCAAACCAACGCTCAACTTGGGACGCTTGTAGGCGATCGTAGTCAGCAAAGCGCACAAATAGAGAGTAAAAATAGGGAAGAGAATGGGCAGCGACTGCATCGGTGTAAGCGTTTGCCAGGACACCTTTGTAAGATTCGGGATAGTTCTTCACCATCGTCGAATCCCCCGTCATTTGTTTTAGGGAAAGACTAAGAAAGCCTGGGGCGTTTTCTAAGGCTTGAGAACGGTTCTGGATCGACTCAAGTAGAGCCATATTTTCGGGTTCGGCAACTCGAATTTCAGCGTAAAAGGTGACCGCGCCTGTGGGGACTGGCCCCGAAGCGGCGATCGCCGGACTTTGACCTAAAGACGCGAAACCAACTGCACCGAAGGTAGCTCCGGCAGACAAAATATAACGACGATTAACCATGGAAAGCAAAAAAGTAATGAACGAGTCGTAACGACTCTGCCGATGATAGTGCTTATACCAACGTATCAAGTCAAGGGATTGCAGAAATTTAAGAATCGAAACCACAGTCGCTCCTCTTGCCTCTTGCCGGAAGAGGGCGACCACAAGGGTACGCCCCTACGTCTTTTCTCTTGCCTCTTGCCTCTTGCCTTCTTGTCCCCTGTTTTTTGTCCTCTTTAGAGCAACTTTTGCTAGAGCTACACTGGAGCCAGTGTTAATCCACCCTGGTCTTGAACAATGGTTCAAACTCCGATTTCCTCTGAACGTCTTTACCCCGACTCCGACGGTAAGCCGATGGCAGAAAATACGCTCCAGTATTGCTGGATTGTCCGTTTGGTGACTAATCTCAAGCAACTGCTTAAGGATGAGACAGCGTTTGTGGCCGGGGATTTACTCTGGTATCCGGTTCCGGTTGAGCATCCCCCGGCTCCCTGTCAAGCTCCTGATGCGATGGTGGTCTTGGGTCGTCCTGATGGCGATCGCGGCAGTTACAAACAATGGGAGGAAGATAACATTGCGCCCCAGGTGGTGTTTGAAATCCTCTCTCCGAGTAACACGATGAGCGAGATGGCAGCAAAACAGCAGTTTTATGAGCAATATGGGGTGCTCGAGATGTTTTTCTATAATCCCCAATCTCATGATTTTTGGGGCTATCAACGGGCAGCGGCAACGGATAGCTTTGTGTTAGTCACACCGCTACACTTGCCCTGGACTTCCCCACTGTTGAACATTCGCTTTGAACGGTCTGGGGAGGAGTTAGCTCTCTATCATCCTGATGGGGAGCCGTTTAAGGAGCCGGGGGAGTTGTTTGCAGAACGGGATTTGGCTCGACAGGAACGCGATCGCGCCTTGGCGAAACTGCGAGAACTCGGGATTGACCCGGAAACCCTTTGACTTAGCGAATTAGAGCGGTTGGCAGGGACCCCTGAGATGATGCCATAGCTGCATTTTGAGGCGTTGAGCCAGAGAGGTTTGGAGTCACTGTCCTGAATCGCTAACGGGGGTCGCCAATCAAGACCAACGGCGACCAAAAAGAAGGATGACGATGAGACTGACTTAACTTCGCCTCCCGCAACGCCTCGGCTTTACTCAACCCCTCCTCCATCAGCAGACGATAAAACTCCGTCGTCACCGCCTCCGTGGCCTGGTCATCCACATTCCATAACGTCGCCATCAACGCCCTGGCCCCGGCACGTTCCCAAATATACGCCATTCCCATAATCGCATCCCCATCGATATTGGTCTGTAATGCCGTCTGACAGGCGGTTAAGGCCACCAATTGCGTATCCTGTAACCCCAGTAAGGCCGCATCCGCTAGGGGATAGTTCTCATCCGCAAATAACAGGGTGTTGGGTTGCATATCGGTTTCTCGTCGTTCCTCATCCTCACAAATCTCTTGCCCCCGCAAACAACAGCCCAATTGCTGAAAACAGCCGTGGGTGGCTAGATGTAGGTAGCGATGACGGGACGATTGACGTTTGAACTGTTCCAGAGTGGCGGCGTCTTGGCGGTAAATCTCGCTGTCTGGGGCCAACTCCAGGAGGGCATCGACTTCGGCTTCGGTTCCGGGGAGATTAAAGGGGTCTTCCGGTCGGGGATTGGCGAAAGCGAGAACTCGGTAGCTGGGAGCCAGTCGCGGGGAGACGAAGGCAGAAACGAGGGCGGCGGCGATTAGGGTTCCTCCTAGTTTCCGATGCTGTTTGATGGTCGCGCCAATGCCCAGGACTCCCAGGAGGAGGGGAATCGTCCAGAGGGGGAAGGTGAGAGAGCGGGTGGGGGAAGGATTGGCGAGGAGGGAACGACTCGACAGACGAGTCAGGTAATGGATGGGGTACTGTTGCAGGAGGAAACTGTCCGTTTGTGAGTCCCGGAGGGTTTCAAAGGGGAATTGTCGCAGGGACCCGGTGGCGATGATGGCCAGTTGTTGGGGGTTGAGTGCCTCAATGTCTGCGGCAACGGGGCGGATCAGGTGGTCGTAGAGGGAGGCGGAAAGGCGACGATAGCCAGAATTGCGGCTTTGGAGCATTTGGCGATAGTCTGTCACCCAGTTGTTAAATTCATCAGCATCGATGGGGACTTTCTGGACGCTGAGGCTGTCACGGCTGAGGAGGAAGAGGGCGATCGTGCTGGGGACGTTTTGGATGTTGGTGAGGAGGACAGGTTGCAAGACGACGGTTCCGGGGGGGAGACTGGCTTGCAGTTGGCTGAGGTCTTCGGGTTGAATTTCAAAGAGTTCGGCGACTTCGGGGTAGGTTGCGGCGAGGGTTTCGGCTTGTTGGGAGACTTGGGCTTCTAAGTCGCGCATTTGGTCGGCGAGGGCTGGGCTGAAGTCGTCTTGCAGTTGTTGGCGGAGGGCTTGCAGTTGTTGGGATTGCTGGTTCCAGTCGTCGAGGGCGGCTTGGGCTTCGGGGTTGGCGACTCTCACACCGATGAGACGGTTATAGTCGGCAAGTTCGTAGGTGGTGACGCGGTTGGCCCATTCAAAGGCGCGTTGGGGCTGGTTTTGGTCGATGAGCAGGTCAACGAGGGCAACGGCTGTACCGCGATTAGTTTGGAGGAAGGTCTCGCGGAAGTCTTTTTGCAGTTCGCTACGGAGTTCAAGGAGGATGTTGAGGGAGTCTTCCCAGTAGGTGATGGCTTTGTCGGGTTGGTTGGTGTCTCGGTAGATGGAGGCTATGTTGCTGAGAGTGGTGATTTCTTGAGGGCGATCGGCCACTTCTCGCCAAATCAGCAAGGCCTGACGGTAATAGTTGAGGGCTTCAGTCCGCTTGCCCAAGGCATCGTAAACCAAGCCAATGTTATTGAGAGTGCCGGCCTCCCCTGAGCGATCGCCCACTTCTCGCCGAATTGGCAAGGCTTGATTGTAATAGTTGAGGGCTTCAGTCCGCTTGCCCAAGGCATGGTACACTCCGCCAATATTATCGAGAGTGGTGGCTTCTCCTGGGCGATCGCCCACTTCTCGCATCACTGGCAAAGCTAGATTGTGGTGGTCTAGGGCTTGAGTCGGGTTGCCCAAGGCATTGTACACTACACCCATGTTGCTGAGGGTGGTGGCTTCTCCTGGGCGATCGCCCACTTCTAGCATCATTAGCCAAGCCCGACGGTAATAGTTCAGGGCTTCAGTTCGGTTGCCCAAGGCATCGTACACTGCACCAATGTTGCTGAGGGTGGTGGCTTCTCCTGGGCGATTGCTTACTTCTCGGAAAATTGGCAAGGCCTGATTGTAATAGTCCAGGGCTTCAGTCCGCTTCCCCCAGGCATTGTACAGTGAACCAATGTTAGTGAGAGTGGTGGCTTCTCCTGCGCGATCGCCCACGTCTCGCTGAATGGGCAAAGCTTGATTGTAATAGTCCAGGGCTTCAGTCCGCCTGCCCAAGGCATTGTACACCAAACCAATGTTATGGAGAGTGGCGGCTTCTCCTGCGCGATCGCCCAATTCTCGAAAAATTAGCAAAGCCTGATTGTAATAGTTCAGGGCTTTAGTCCGGTTGCCCAAGGCATCGTACACTAGACCAAGGTTATTGAGAGTGGTGGCTTCTCCTGAGCGATCGCCCACCTCTCGCCGAATTGGCAAGGCCTGATTGTAATAGTCCAGGGCTTCAGTCCGCCTGCCCAAGGCATCGTACACTTGAGCAATGTTGTCGAGAGTGCTGGCTTCTCCTGAGCGATTGCCCACTTCTCGGAAAATTGGCAAAGCCTGATTGAAATGGTTCAGGGCTTCAGTCCGGTTGCCCAAGGCATTGTACACTGTACCAATGTTAGTGAGAGTAGTGGCTTCTCCTGAGCGATCGCCCAATTCTCGAAAAATTAGCAAAGCCTGATTGAAATAGTCCAGGGCTTCAGTCCGCTTGCCCAAGGCATCGTACACCAAGCCAATGTTGTTGAGGGTGGTAGCTTCCCCTGAGCGATCGCCCACTGCTCGCGTAATTACCAGGGCTTGATTGAAGTAGTCCAGGGCTTCAGTCCGGTTGCCCAAGTCATAGTACACTCCACCAATGTTAGTGAGAGTGGTGGCCTCTCCTGACCTGTCATTGGTCTCTCGAAAAATAATCAGCGCTTGTTCATAAGATTCTAAAGCCTGTTGTTTTTGTCCAATCAGGTTATAATTCCGACCAATTCCCAAAAGGCTCCAGGCTTCCAACTGCCGAACTTGCAATTGTCGAGCCGCTTCTAAAGCACGTTCAAGTGTTTGAATCGCCTGCACAGGTTTCCCCTGTCGTGTCTGTTGAGCGCCTTGCAGTAATAGTTCCTCCACCTCCCGTTCCGACAGTCTCCCCTGCACCAACACCGTCTCTGCCCCCACCCTCGGAGCGAGAGACCCCACCAACAGCAGCGAAACCGTCAACAGCGAACCCACCCAGCGTCCAGTCATGCTCCACTCTCCCTGTAACTGCCTCTCCTCTCTCTATTATTGCCCAACTTCCCCCAGTTGGCGGCTTCCTTCCCAGAGAGTAATAGCGGTTGCTATCATAAACACAACTTGCCCCTATTTCTCTAGGCGTTTTTCACCGCCCTAGGTTTCACCCCAAAGGATTCCTCTGGTCATGCCCCACCGCTTAAAACCAGCCGATCACAACAGAACCTTTATCCCGAAAACAGATTGCCATTCTAGCAAGTTGCTTGTGAGTATCTGGCAGCACGTCGCAAACTAGAGCCGTTGGGATAGGCACAAAGACCCGATTGCATAAAGGAAGTTAGCAAAATGACCACCGAACAACTATTAGAAAAATGGAAAACCTTAGACCCTGAGCAACAGCAACAAGTTCTTGCTTTTATTGAGGTCATTCATCCAACCCCAAAACCGACTCAATCTAGTTCCCGCCTAGGACAGCAACTCAGAAAAATCCGCCAAGAAATTATAGAGTCGGGACCCCCATTATTAACCCCGGCAGAAATCGAACAGGAGAAAGCCGAACGTCGTGGAGGATATCTAAACCCATCATGATCCGAACTTTTATCGATGCAGGAGTGCTAATTTATGCGGCTCGCGGTCAAAATGAAATCGCTGAAATCGCTTTACAAGTTTTAGAAGATGATCGGCGAGAATTTGCCTCTAGTATTTTTGTAAAATTAGAGGTTTTGCCTAAAGCCATTTATAACCAGCAAAGTAGCGAAATTAAGTTTTATGAAACCTTTTTTCAGGCGGTTACTTATTGGTCTAATGATATTAAAAATATAATTAAAAATGCTTATCAAGAATCTAGCCAGTTTGGACTCGGAGCAATGGATGCTTTACATATTGCAGCGGCAGTCTCCGTTGGAGCAACTGAATTTATAACGAATGAAAAACCTCGCAAATCTATCCATCGAACGCAAAGTATTAAAGTAATTTCTATTCATCCGTCCTAGAGATAATGCTTCAAGAGCAATGTTGGTCAAGTCATCGGATACCAATATCTTTATCGATGTGAATGAACCAAGATCCCCCATCACATCAAACAGCGAAATGGGGGTTATCTCTGACTTACTCCTCCCGGTGACGACGCACTTTGCTCACTACAATGTCCATTTCATCCTCGGATAAGGGGATGATTTCATCTAACACAAACTCATAGTCAATCTGGAGTTCCAGTTTCCCCAGTAAATCATCCTCCTCCCAAGCCTCGGGACCCCGAATCGTGATCTGGGTTTCCTGCCCCGACTGTATCGCAGAGAAGGGAACTCGCCAAGTTTCTGACTCACCGAGATCCTCGCCGCGAATGTTGGGCCGCCCTCGCAGAACTACGCCCTGATTCGGCTGGCGATCGCGCTCTATTTTAGCAACTTCCGTCAAGGATAATCCCTGAGACAGTCCCGCCAGTTCCAGTTGGCGAGTTTCGGGGTTAAATCCCAGCAGTTCATGGTTGGCGATGTTCCCGTCGGCCAATTCAATCCTGACTTTGACGGGTAACATCACTTGCAGCAGTCCCTGTTCCTGCTGTTGATTGACTTGTCCTGGGGGAGTCGCTTCAGTCCCCGAGAGTCCCCCCCCATTGCAGGCCACTAAGCCCAGGGATGTCATAATGAGTAAGGGGACTAGGAGTTTTCTCTGAGAATGTTTCATGGTTTTATCTGAGGTTGAGGGCGCGATCGCCGAGTTTGATTTAAAGTTCACTGGATAAGAAGTCTCGTCACCAGGACAAGCAAACTGTTATGAAAGAATCACCGCGTTTACCACCAGAAACCTTTGCCTTGGGACGATTGGCGAGTTTATTGGTCATCTTAGGGGCGGTGCTATATTTCACCGGTTGGACTTATCGATGGACTTATTTTAGCTTTTTTCAACTCGAAGTTACGACTCTACCTTTGCCCCTAGAGTCGTTTTATATGGCTGCCTTTCAAGTCTTTTTTGGAACTTTTCGAGCAATTGTCAATACAATTATAACAATTGCCTTAATTCTCGTGGGAGTGTATTGCAGTCTTTGGTTGCTCGAAGGTCAGCCCTCGCAGCAATTTCAGGAGATCGCCAAGAGGATTCGCCAGAGACTACTAGCCGGTCTTAAGAGTCAATTACAGGGCGATCGCACTCCCCAAAAACCCTGGGCCGCTTTCCTGTTTCGCTTGTATCAAGGCCTACTGCGACTGTTCAAATCCTTCCTCAGTTTTCCCCTCCTGGATTATCAATCCTTGCGCTTCGTGCGATCGCTTTTCGATGAAACAGTCATTCTCTGTTGGCTGCTGGCGGCCTGTTTCTGGTTGGCCCAAGGCCGGGGAGAGGCCGACGCTTGGCGAGATGCAGTAAATGAAACCTCATCTCTGCCGGTGGTGACGCTGGTAGTTCGAGATAACAACGTTCCCCTAGGGATTAACCCTGACGAGGTTCACAATCCCCAAGGAATCCGCATCATTGGCGATGATCTCAGCTACCAGCAACTCCTGGGAGGGGCAATCAATAACCCCAGTCAGAATCGCGTCTGGCGGTTGCTGATTGATGTGGATGGGGATTATTATATCTTCCCGGCATTGCCTGAACGGGATGAAACGCGCCGTCCGCCGGTGGTGGTGGTTCCTCGCAGTCAGGAGGGCGATCGCCTAATTCTGGTGCGGCCCACTCTCAGGCGAGATGTTCCTGGTTTAACTCCTTAAGAGGCGATCGCCCAACTCCCCAACACCGTTTCCCAGAAGATGTTTTTTGTTATGAATCTTAATCTACGGTTTATCGGTCAAGATACGAGAGTTTGCTATAATTTCGGAACAACAGTCCGAACCTTAACCCCAAGATAGCGGGGAGACTTGTGGGAGACTGTAGCTGATGCAACGATTGCGAGAAACAAGCCAAGAACGACCATGAGCGATCGCCCCCAAGGACAAGTCACCCGAGCCAGTCGCCAACCCTGTGTGACCCCTCGTTCCCTCCCTCCGAGTTCTGAACCGACGTTTTACTACTTCGCCTATGGGAGTTGTATGTGTCCGGTGGATTTGCAACGCACCTTAGGGGAAAACACCCGCGATTACATCCTCGGAACCGCGACATTAAAAGAGTATCGCCTCGCCTTCAACCGTCGCTCTCAACGGCGCAATTGTGGTGTTTTGGATATTGTTCCTGATGAGTCGCGGACTGTGGAAGGAGTGCTATATCGGCTCCCTTTGCGACTGAGCGATCGCCTCGATGAGCGTGAAGAAATCCCCACTGGGGGCTATCGTCGTGAAACCATTAGCGTTCAATGCGGCGATCGCCACTACAGCCAAGTGCGAACCTATGTGGTGGTGAACAAACTCCCCGCTGAACTGGCTCCCAATGATTGGTATTTCAGTGTCGTCTTACGGGGTGCGATTACCTGTGGACTCTCGGAACCCTATTGCTGGCAATTGTTTGAGCATATGTATCGCTTACAGCAAGGACAGGGAACCCCTCGACCCCTGCAACCCAATTGCTTTTTACCCCGTTCAGCTTAAAAGGGATAGGTTTACCCCTCGTGTCATGGCTGAAGCCGTGACAGGTCCTCTGGGAGGCTCTGCCGCCTGTCCTCGGGAGGCAGAGCCTCCCCAAGAGCATGACTTGGCTCGAGCCAAGTCACGAGGAACAAGGGGATGAATTACCCCTGAGACAACAGGTGTCTCAGGGACATTTTCTATGTCAATTATCCATTCCCATCGCCCTAAGCCCCCAAACTCACCAAACTCAGTAACGTCTCAACCCGTTGCGCGACGATGTAACTGACCTGTTGCGCCCAAGGGAGACTATCCAGGGCCATGCTGCCACAGAGCAACATCATATAGAGAATCGAATACTTAAACAGCGATCGCGCCACCTCCGTATTCTCACAATCCCCTAACAACTGCCAAGCCTTCTTAACAAAGGGAATACTCAGGGCGATCGCCAACAGGCCATACACCAGACCACAATTTCCCAACGGATAAATCAATAACACCGTCGAAGCCAACATCAACCAGGTATAAATCCAAATCTGTTTCGCCGTCACCTCATTTCCCGCAATCACCGGCAACATCGGCACATCCACCTCCGCATACTCATCGCGGATATAAATGGCCAAGGCCCAGAAATGGGGGGGAGTCCAGAGGAAAATAATCAGGAACAACACCCAAGCCGACCAACTCACCTCACCCGTGACCGCGGCCCAACCCACCAGAGGCGGAATCGCCCCCGCTGCACCACCAATGACGATATTTTGAGTCGAGTGACGTTTCAGCCAATGGGTGTAAATCAGCACATAGAAGACAATCCCCGCCTGGGCCAACAACGCCGCTAACAGATTCGTGACCGTATTGAGGAGGATAAACGACAACCCGGCCAGAACCCCAGCAAAAATCATCGCATCGCGAACCCGCACCCGTCCCGAGGGTAACGGACGCAGACTGGTGCGTTCCATGATTTCATCAATATCCCGGTCATAGAGACAGTTAATCGTGTTCGCAGCGGCGGCGGCCAACCATCCCCCCAACAGAGTCGCTAAGAGAACAACCGGGTCAACCTGTCCTTCCGACGCAAGGAACACCGCAGCCCCCGTCGTCACCAGTAACAAGACAATAATCCGGGGTTTGGTTAATTGGACATAACTTTGAATAACATCGTAAAGATTGCGATTGAGGGGAGTAGACGTCGCGGAAGAAATGGAATCTTGCATGAATTTGCCTGTCCTTCTGAAACCTATCAGATGTCTTAGGGAACCAAAACCGTCAAAACGGCCGAAATGAGGAGCAAGTTAAGCGAGACGGCTGTCCCGGTTTGCCAACACCGTAAAGGCTACCAGGGTACCGAGAAGTAATGCGCCAACAGTTTGATGTGCGACCGAGAGGAGTTCAACCTGTAACCGTAGATAGAACGTTGCCATCCCTAAGCCAATTTGCACAGCCACCAAGACCAAAGCGGCCTTCCCTAAGCGACGCAGGGGCCAACTCAACGCTGGAGTTCGCCAGGCCCAAACCCCTAAAGCCAAAACCGCCAGGGTTGGGGGAACCACCCCGAGTATATGGCTATTCATCACCGTACAGAGACTTTGGTAACTCAAACATTGGTGTAAGGCCCATTGAGACGCGACTAACGCCCCGAGGAGACTTTGGCCATAGACGAGGATAGCGGCCGCTAGGCTGAGCCAGCGTAGGCGGTTGGCGGTTCCATTCCCCTGATAGGGGAGTAAGGCGACGCCAATGGCGAGAACAGTGACAAAAAATAAGAGGGCGGTTCCTAAGTGGGCTGTAACGATATCGAAGCGCAACAGTTCCGTGACCGTTAAACCTCCTAATAGTCCTTGTACCAAAACTAAGGCCAACGATACCAGAGCGGCCCAGGGCAGCCAGTTGGGGAGTAAAGAACGTCGCCACCAGGTTTGTCCCACCAGTACGATGGTTAACAGGCCAATAATTGACGCATCTAGGCGGTGGAACCATTCTAAAAAGACCTGTAGGTTCATCTGCGCGGTGGGAACAAGCTGACCATAGCAGAGGGGCCAATCAGGGCAGGCTAAGCCCGCATTCGCCACGCGAGTAGCACTACCGATCGCCATGAGAATCACTGTTGCTATGGCGATTTTCCAGACGAGACGGCGCACCGAGGCGATCGCCTCTGGGGGCGAGAGAGGATCTGAAGAAGTCGGAGTTAAAACGGAGTGAGCCATGATGTTTACCGAATCGGTCAATTTGTCAAGTTTTTTTTGTAAAACGTTACATCAAGTGAGTTCTTGACGTTCGGGGTCTCTGGCAACAATACAAAACCCATGAAAGGTCTGGTTTAAGCTTAGAACTCTTATCTTCTACACGAAAGCGAGTTTTAGAAATGTTTTAGATTAGGCAAAATTCCTAAAAATCCACTCTTGCATCGTAACATTGGCTTATAAAGTCAGGATGCGATCGCCAATCTGGCAAAAAAACCTAAAGATTTGCCAAATCCACGACAGCTTGCCAGAACCTGTTTTACCGTATAAAGAGACGACACCCCCTGACCGAAGCAGATTTATCCCACATTAGCCCGATTTATCGACTTGTGAAACTACCCACTTCCATTACGACCCTCATCGCCGGCATCCTGGTAACCCTGATTAGCCTTTGGTATGGACAAAACCATGGCTGGATGCCCGAAGCCGCATCGCGAGAAGCCCCTCTCGTCGATGATCTCTTCAACATGATGATGACCATCGCCACCGCCCTATTTTTACTCATTCAAGGGGCGCTCATCATTGCCCTATTCCGATTCCGCCAAAAACCTGGCGATAACACCGACGGCCCTCCCCTAGAAGGAGATATCGGCTTAGAAATCGTCTGGACAGCCATTCCCGTCGTCATCGTCATGGTGCTATCCATCTATAGCTTCGAGGTGTACAACGAAATGGGGGGACTCGATCCCGCCGCCTCCAGAGATCCCGGTCCGCAAAAAACCGCCGTTGTCCCCGGAACCGCCATGGCCGCAACCCTCCCAGGCCACGAGAAAATTGCCCTGGGCGTGGGGGCATCGCCTAAGCAACAGGGAAACAACGCCATGGTCAATATCGATGTCCTCGGACTTCAATACGCCTGGATTTTTACCTATCCCGATAGCGGTGTCGTCTCGGGCGAACTCCATGTCCCCGCCGGCCAAGATGTCAAACTCAAAATTGCGGCCCAAGATGTCATCCATGCCGTCTGGATTCCCCAATTCCGACTCAAACAAGATGCCATCCCCGGCCGAGAAACCCAGCTTCGCTTCAAACCCGAAGTTCCCGGAACCTATCCCCTCGTCTGTGCTGAACTCTGTGGGGCCTACCACGGGGCCATGCGAACTCAAGTGATTGTCCATACCGCTGAGGAGTATGACGAGTGGTTACAATCTCAAATCGCAGCCAAAGAACAAGGAGACGGCCTCACCGTGGCCGAGATTATGGCAAATAATGACAACCGGTTAGCCCGTCATACCCAAGACTGGAACATCTCCCCCGAGGCGATCGCCGCCCTGCAACAGATGCAGCCACAGATGCAGCATCATCTGTAACACCAGCCCTTTACGCCTAAACCCTAAAATCTAGGCGAAACCGCATCGTGAACAGGATTTGACCTCTGCCATTTAATATGACAACAACTTCCGTCGAACCCAAAACCTCCCCACCCAATCCCGAACCCGAACGGCATTGGAAAGACTTTTTCGGCTTTAGTACCGATCACAAAGTCATCGGTATCCAATACTTCGTCACCAGTTTCTTCTTCTATCTCG
>CAZXWM010000081.1:0-12782 GCA_964644215.1 uncultured Phormidium sp. | reverse complement strand
TACTCCAAAGCCCCCCCGGATGAATCTAACTTCATCCGGGGGGGTTTCTTGTTAGGTTGATTTCCCTGGGATGGCTTTGGGGACGGCTGGCATCTTGCGTATTTCTGCGGTATTAACCCCTTAAAATGAGGGGGACTCTTCCGTGCAATCAATGGGAACTTTTCAATCTCTATCAGCCAGTGATATTCTCAAACGCGGTCCAGATTCGTGGAACCGCTGGCGGGAAGAACAGCCCCAATTGAGACCCAGTTTAGAGGGAGAGAACTTGGAGCAACGGTATTTGCGGGAAGTCAACTTTAGTTCCTGTAATCTAGCGGATACTAATCTCAGGCAAGCGGACTTATGTTTGGCTAATCTCGAACAGGCTCAACTCAACCGAGCTGACTTAACTGAGGCCGTTCTCTATACGACGGATTTACGGTATAGCTCTCTGAAAGAAGCGATTTTGACTCGGGCTGACTTAACGGAGGCGAGCTTGGTGAAAGCTGATTTATCCCTAGCTGTGTTACAACAGGCACAACTGAATCGGGCTGATTTTACTGATGCACGATTGTACACGACCAATTTACGTCAAGCGGATTTATCAGATGTGGAATTAATCCGTGCTGACTTGCGGGAAGTCGATCTGACAATGGCGGATTTGGGGGAAGCGGATTTACGAGATGCAAATCTGAGTTTCGCGGTCTGTTCATTAGCTCAGTTTGTGGGGGCAACACTCTGTCATGCTAATCTATATCGTGCCAATCTTAGTCTGGGTAATCTTTGTGTTGCCAATCTCATGGGCGCTAATTTGACGAAAGCGAGTTTTATTGGTGCTAATCTCATCGGGGCTAATCTGTATTTAGCTAACTTACGTTTTGCTAACTTGGCTCAGGCCGATTTACGAGAAGCAAGTCTGCGGATTACAAATATGACGGGTGCCAACTTGGCTGGGGCTAATCTGAGTATGGCAAACTTGACGGAAGCAACCTTAGTTCGTGCGAATCTCACTGGGGCGAATTTATCTCGTGCTAATCTCCACCAAGCTAATTTGGATGGGGCAATTTTGAAAGGAGTGACTTTACCGGATGGTCGAAAACACCCCTAGAATTGGGGTGTTTTCTGTATGCTCTTATTAGGAACTACTGTGTTTTGTTGAGTTTGTGAGCGACAATTTCTCGTAATGTTTGTTCAACCGGTCGGGGTTGCCACCCTAGAACTTCTTTGGCTTTACTACCATCGACACGAACACAGCGTTCGTAAATATAGTGGACTCGTTCTCGACTGAGGGGGGGATTCCAACCACTTAGTCGTCCAACGATATCGAGAACATTGCCACTCAAACGAACTAGGGGTTTAGGAAGTTCTTGGGGGGGGGCAACTCCACCGGCATTGGCAAGAATTGCAAACATATCCCGAGTGGTTAAGTCTCCGGCAGAAAGGATGTAATGCTCTGCGGGGGGACTTTTCTGTGCGGCTAAAATCATCCCTTGTACGAGGTCATCGACATGGACAATACCGGTAATGCGATCGCCGCCAGCCCAAACCTTTAACTTACCCTTGAGAAAGTTGTCGATGACAGGGCCAAAATGGGGGTCATCAGGGCCAAAGATACCAGAAGGCATGACGCTGACGACAGGTAAGCCTTGATCGGCAGCACGATCAACAAGCTGTTGGGCCGTATATTTCGTCCGGTCATAGGCGGAGGAAAAATTCTTCTGAGTCCGTTGGAATGTTTCGTCGATGGTTTGTCCCTGGGTATCTCCATAAATGCCAATGGTGCTGCAATAAATCAGTTTAGATAGGTTTGAGGCCTTAGCTGCCTCTAAAACTGTACGGGTTCCATCGACATTCGTACGCTCCATCAAGCGATCATCCACGAGTCCGAGTTCAACGAAGGCCGCAGTATGAAACATCCAGTCAACATCGACCAGATTGGCTTGAATTAGCTCAAGATCTGTAAGTTCTCCTTCAACTAACTCAATCTCCAATCCTGCTAAGCGCTTGATATTTTGGGAATTGGGTCGAACCAAGGCTTTAACCTGATGTCCTTGTTCTCTAAGTTGACGAACTAGATGGGAGCCGGTAAATCCACTCGCACCGGTGACAAATGTTTTCATAGCTCTAGGTAATTAAAGATGACGTCAAGGGGAATCTGAAAGGACAATCAATAATGGCTCTTTCTTCTATAGTGTCATCATCGCATCATCTCTGCATCGGCTAAAGTCCGATGACGAACAACAATGGTGGTGCAATGGCTGCCCCGCGCGATCGCCCGAGGGATATTGCCATGCAAGGCCTGTTGTAAAACCCCCTGACGACTGGCCCCCAAGAGAATAGCATCATACTCCTCAGACTCTGTTTCCTCTAACAGAGCTTCGACAACGGAACTGCCATAAATAGGAATGGCGGAGACGGGACAGGGCAGACGAGTTTCTAATAACTCGGCCGTTCGCTTGAGAAACGCCATTTCCTCAGCCTTGGCCTGTTCCTGAAACACTTGACATAAGCGAACAATTGAGCGATCGCCCCCCGTGACCAAAGCCGATAACAACTCTAGTCCTGCCAAAGCATTGGCACCGCCGCTGAGGGGAATCAACCAGCGTTTTAATTCCGGCATCGTGGCCGGATTCTGTTCAATCACAGCTTGGCCCCATTTCACTAATACCATTTGACCGGGGGCTTGCCGTAGCAAGGTATCGGCTACATCACCAAAAACTCGTCCTGGAGTGTGAGTTCCCCCTTTCCAACCCATCAACAAGGTATCAATATGTCGTTCTTGAATCGTCTCTAAGACCGCAGCAGCCACATCATGAGCCACCCGAATCTGCGTGTGGACTGGAATTTGCCATCTCCGGCTTAGGTGCAGGGCCGTTTGCAACAGACGGCGGCTATGGGTAATGCGAACTGGGGTTTCCGAGGGACTGCGATGGCGAGGTACAGGAACCACCTGTAAACATTCCAACTCATAGTGATTCGCCGCCGCGATCGCCGCCGCCAACTGCAACAACAGAGGAGCCGTTTTGGGGTTAGCCAAAGGAACCAACAGCCGCCCGCGGCCCGTAGCTGGAGCGCGAGTCACATAGACGGGATAGGAGGGTTCAACCTTACGATAACGACCCCGACCCATCAACTCCCGAGCTTCAGCTTCAACAATATCACTATGGGTAATAATCCCCACCAAACGCCGTCCGTCTACCACCGGTAGCCGACCAATTTGATGACGTTCGAGTAAATATAACGCCTGCATCAGACTATCCTCAGAACTCACCATCACCGGTTGAGGCATCATCAACTCAGAAATAGGAGTGTCATCGTTCATGGGGATCTGGGACAGTTTCATCAAATCCGTTTCCGTAATCATCCCCACCAAGCGAGTCTCTTCCACCACCGGAAACCCCCCATAGGGCGATCGCCGGAAAATCTCTAACACCTCTGCTAAGGGTAAGTGACTCTCAACGGTTTCGACCTGACGTTGCATCACATCATTGACTGGGATATCAATCAGGGCAGCTGAGTCTGCTTGTGGAGTCGGTTTTTCCCAGCCTCGTAATTCCAGCAGGCGATCGTACAACGACCCCGCCGAGACCTGTTCGGCCACCACATAGGCCAACACCGAGACAATCATCAAGGGCAAAACGATATTAAAATCTGCCGTAATCTCAAAAATAATCACGATCGCCGTAATGGGAATCTTAGCCACCGCACCAAAAAACGCTCCCATCCCGGCCAGAGCAAAAGTTCTCGTATCACCAATACCAAACAGAAGCTGACTGCTTAATCCCACCAAACTGCCAATAGCGGACCCTAAAATCAGCGTTGGAGCAAATAATCCTCCCGAGGCTCCCGAGCCATAGACGATAAGCGTTAAGGCAAACTTCACCACCAGGGCGATCGCAATCATACTCAAACTGGCCTCACCCGTGGTTAAAAACTCTCGCAACCCCGCATTATCGCGAAACTCCACCGGTAATAATGCCATCGTCATCCCAGACAGGAACCCCGCCACTGCAATCCGTCCCGGAAGGCCAATGGCCAAATAGCGACGCTGCCAGGTTAAGCTGGCAACGATACCTCGGTTAAACCAACCGCTACAAATACCCGTGATCACCCCTAACAGGAGTAACGCAGGAATGTCCTGGGGGTAAAACTGAGCGGTCACTGTGCTCACATCCGGATCCATTGTCACATCCCAAGGACCGCCACCTAAGATTCCCGAGACAACGGCCCCAACAAACGAGGCTAGGATCGCCGTCCCCAGGGTCAAACTCGACACATCCTGCAAGAGTTCTTCGACAACAAACAACACCCCCGCAATGGGGGCGTTAAATCCTGCCGCTAACCCAGCTGCGGCCCCGGCGGCAATGGTTTGGCGACGATAGCCAGGGGATGTTGGCATCCAGCGAGTCATGGATGCAGCTAATGCGGCTCCCATATGTACCGTCGGTCCCTGTCGTCCCAAAGACATCCCCGAACCAACCACCAGCATGGTACTGAGAAGCTTCACAATCCCGAGGCGGAGGTTCAGAGACATGGCCTCTGGCAACCGTTGAGAAGATGCCAGTTGCACTTTGACGTGGGACACCCCGCTGCCAGTCGCATCAGGCGAAAATCGTTGAATCAACCATCCCGCTAAAAAACCCCCCACTAAACCAAATAGGGGGAGTTTCAGCCAAATTGGCAACCAAGGAGACACTTGCACCCGCCATCCCCCAACCCAACCAATCCCCTGACGGAGAATGACGGCTGCCAATCCCGAGACGAGTCCGATGAAACAGGCTTCAAGCAAGGCCAGTCGTCGAGGCTCAAGAAAGTATAGGTGAAGACGACGGGATAACGACGAGATGACCTCACGGCTCGAAGACAAAGGTTTCATTCATGTTGTCGGAATTAGCTAAGGGTATAAACTGCCATCTGGCATAGTCGCTCCCGTCCAGATGCCTTCTAAAAAATTGACCGCTTCCAAGGTGGCATTGCGTAAACTGGCGTGGCTAAAGTTGCTACCAAGAACATTGACGCGATCGAGGCTGGCTTTCCAGAGGTAGGCTTGGGCAAAGGTTACGTCTGTTAGGTTAGCACCATCGAGATTGGCCAGGTTAAGATTGGCTTCACTGAGATCTGCTCCCGTGAGATCAGCATCCTCTAAATTAGCTTTCATTAGATTAGCAGCAATCAGGTTAGCCCGGATCAAGAGACTGGCCTCTAGGTTAGCCGCCCGCAGATTAGCCCCTCTGAGAATTGCCACCCGTAGCTGAGTGTCCCGCAGATTAGCAGCACAGAGATTGGCTTCGGTGAGATTAGCCCCACTGAGTTTAGCCTCATGGAAATCGACGCCATCGAGATCTAACCCCTGCAAGTCGGCGCCATTAAGCCAAGCCTCGCTCAGGTTAACACCATTGAGATTAGCCCCATTGAGCTTGGCTCCACTTAGTCTAGCTCCCTGGAGGTTGGCCCAACTGAGATTGGCCTCTCGTAGATCAGCATTGCGAAGATTGACACCCACGAGGTTCGCACCGCAGAGGTTGACCCCTATGAGATTAGCACGACGTAGATTAACGCCACTGAGTCCGGCCCCACTGAGCTTAGCGCCCACTAAGGAGGCTCCCACTAGGGACGCGCCGTGCAGTTTGGCTTTCGTCAAATCGGCGTTGCTGAGATCAGCTTCGTCGAGTTTGCTGTAATTGAGGTTGGCACCACAGAGATAACTGCCCGAGAGATTGGCGTAATCCAGGTTAGCCCGAGTCAGATTAATCGAGTTAAGATAGGAGTTGCTGAAGTTAATTTCTTTGAGCTGGAGCTGTTGTAAGTCAGCACCAATGAGGTTGCTATTCTGAAAATCTCGTTGTCCAGCTCGGTATTCATCAACAAGTTGTTGCAATTGACTCATGGTAGGGTTCCTTATAGCTGATAGATTTACCGCAGGGGGATCTTAGTATAAATGAAGAAAATTTATAAATTACCCCATGTTCTGATTATAACAGTTTCACTTCTGTTTAAAAAAATATGAGCGAATTCCTAAATGTTATAAAGCGTTACAAAATAGCTTGAGTCTAGGAATCGCTTTATCACTAAACTAGAGCTAGTTTAGGCGAGTTTAGGGAAGATGCGGAAGTTATTCGCTATACTGTCTGAGGGGTCTAGGGGAGCGATACCCCTCGACTTAAACCTAGAAAAATGAAGACCTGGTCTAGCAAATTTGCCCTAAGACTAGATCCGGTGTACCTTGACGAGATACCCTAGGAACGGTTTTTGATTGTCCATGTGAAACATCCTATGAAAGCCTCAGATATTATGACCACTGATGTTGTAACGGTGCGTGGTAGCACCACCGTTGCTGAAGCAGTGCAGTTGATGAAAGACAAGAAGACCCGAGCGCTCATCGTTGAGCGTCGTGAGGGTGACGATGCTTATGGCATTGTCACCGAGACCGATGTCACCTACAAGGTGGTCGCCTTTGGTCGAGATCCCAAAGCGATGCGGGTCTATGAGATTATGAGCAAGCCCTGCATTGTGGTCAATCCTGACCTCTGTGTTGAGTATATTGCTCGTCTGTTCGCTAATACGGGGATTCATTTTGCGCCGGTGATCAAGGATACTCTCCTGGGTACCGTGTCGGTGTCTGACATTTTGACCAAGGGAGATTTTGTTGAACGGCCTCGCAGCCGGTTGCTCGAAGATAAAATTCAAGAGGCTATTGAGGAAGCTCGCTCGACTTGTGCTGAGAAAGGGCCACGATCGCCTGAATGTGCCTCAGCTTGGGATGTGGTCGAAGAACTGCAAGCCGAAGCTGCACACCAAAAGGCAGAACGTCTGCACCGAACGGCCTTTGAAGAATACTGTCAGGAAAACCCCGACGCTCCTGAAGCTCGGGTCTATGATACCTAATTGATGAGATGGTATTGGGCTGGGGGGGCGATCGCCCTCGTCCTCTTAGCCTTGTTCCTGGTGACGCTCTCAATTCAGGCTCAGACGCGCTCTGTTCGCTTTACAGAACTAGAGGCGGTTCCCTCTCGTCCCGTGGCGATTGTGTTTGGAGCCGGGGTTTGGGACGACGGAACGCCAACGCCCATGTTAGCCGATCGCGTCTTAGCTGGCGTGGATTTGTATCAACGGGGGACAGTTGAGCGGATTCTCATGTCCGGTGATAATCAGACCCCCGACTATAACGAAGTCGATGCCATGATTCAACTAGCGGAGCAGTCTGGAGTGCCGCGAGCAGCGATTTTGGGCGATCGCCTGGGGTTGAGTACCTATGAAACCTGCCGACGGGCGCGGGATCACTATAGTATCCATGAGGCGGTTTTAGTCAGCCAACATTATCACCTCCCCCGAGCCATTTACATCGCGCGACAGTTCGCTCTCGATGTCGTCGGCTACGGGGTTGCTGATTGGGGGGTGTATCGCGATCGCTCCATGCTCTCCTATAGTTTGCGCGAAGTCGTTGCGATCGTGAAGGCGATCGCTCAAACCTCGAAGACCCCGTGAGTTGGCCAGATCCCCGAGAACAAAGTTTGGGAAACTCTCCGGATCACTCCCCCTTACCCCAGGAGAAAGGAATGGTAGATGCACCCTGATGGCAAACCCCGGAACCTGCTGGAGGTTCCGGGGTTTTTTTGGCTTTGTTCCACCTAGCTTCAGCTCCCGCCACTCAGGCCATCGAGCGCAAACGGCCCTCAGCTAACTCACGGATGAGGATCAGATGCGATCGAATATAATTCGCCAGTTCTTCCATATCATCCCCGGCTAACGGTCTCTTCCGCTGCAAATTTTCTAAGAGTTCTTCAACTAAACTCGTATCATCTAAACTTCTCAAAGTTTGGGTTTGCGTCTCTTCAACCGTTGACCAAAGCTGACGTAACATCGTGGCATTCATCGTGATTCTCCAATATCTAACAAGAGTCCTTATTGATAGCTTAGACAATCTTCGCTCAAACGAACAGCCATAATTACGATTGTTTTACAAACTTTTGTTGACAAAACCAAGAATACTATTAAGTAGTTTAGAGTCAACCCAGAAACTCTCTGAATTTTGTAAATAACTATTACAGGATCGTCTTGTTTACTCGTCAGATCAGGTTCAAAAATAAGCTCGTCTCTAGCCGGACGATAGGCTAAAGAGTCGCCACAACAAGACTAACGGTCTCCTAACCCATCTCTAGCATCCGTCAGATCCCCAGCAACCCCAATGTCACATAACGTTATTTTACAGTCCTGTCCACATCGTCTTTTTTTACAAAAATCTATCTGGGGATGGATAAAAACGTCCCCAGATATCCGTTAAAATATATCCGACACTCACTTGCCTGAAGTGGCATTCAAACACGGAGGATAAAAAGTCAATGGATATCGTTCGCCTCATCGCCGCAATTCTCTTGCCCCCTCTCGGAGTCTTCTTACAGGTTGGGTTAACCGGACAGTTTTGGCTCAACATTCTCCTAACCCTTCTTGGCTACATTCCTGGGATTGTTCATGCCGTTTGGATTATCGCCAGACGCTAACAGCCTCCGAGAGCCAGTCTAGGTTCTCAACACTGCCCAGACTCAAGCCGACAAACCCATCTGGATACAGCCAGACAACGGGACAAATTGGCAGAGATGCCCCCAGTGAAAGCGAAAAAATCGCTCCTGGGGTAGAGCCTTTTTTCCAGGCCAATGGATTACACTGAGATGAAGACGAGAGACGGGTGCATAGACATCTACCGAACGGGCAAAGGTTCCAGAGGCGCAAGGTCTAGCCGCTCACCTCGAGCTCATCTCACTCAAGCGCATGTCACAACATTAAGGAATTATCTATACTATGACTGAGCAAAACCCCCAACGAGAAGAATATCAAGCCAAGGTGAAGGCCCAACTCGAAAAAATTAACGCCCAACTCGATGAACTCAAGGCAAAAGCCGCTCAAACTGAAGCTGATGTCAAAACCGATTACCACAGTCGCATCGAAGAGCTGTACGCCAAGCGAGACGCAGCGGGTGCGAAACTCGAAGAACTGCAAAAAGCCGGAACCGACGCTTGGGAAGAAGTCCAGAAAGGCTTTGAAACAGCTTGGTCTGACTTAACCAGTGCATTTGAGAACGCATCCAAGAAGTTTGACCAATAATATAGCAGGTTTCAAGTCCTACCAGTTGTAACCGGGTTGGAGACTCTCCCATCCCGGTTTTTCTGTAATCCCGTACACCGAGTCCCTTATTTCCTCAACCTCTGTCTATATGGCTCGAAACTCCATCACCAAAATTACTAAACCGAACTCTCGCCAGCGCGAAATCCTCGAAGTTGTGCTGAAACATGGCTGGGATTACATGAGGCTGCTGCTGAGTAGTAATGAAGCTGAGGAACCGGAACTCCCTCCGCCAACCGTTTTACAACGAATTTTTGTTGACCTCGGGCCAGTTTACGTCAAACTTGGACAATTGCTCAGTACCCGTCCTGAACTGTTACCGCCTGAATACATCGAGGCCTTGAGTTCTCTCCAGGCTGATGTTCCACCGGTGTCTTGGACAGAAATTGAAGCCCAACTGAACGGGGAACTCAAACAACCCCTCGATACAATTTTCCAAGATGTGAATCAAACTCCCGTGGCGGCGGGGTCTCTGGCCCAAACCCATAAGGCGGTTCTTTTAAATGGCCGGGAAGTGGCCCTCAAAATTCAACGTCCAGGGATTGATGACACCGTTGAGCGGGATATTGAACTGCTAACTAATATCGCAGAACTGGTCTCCGGGACAGATTTTGGCAAATACTATGACGTGACGGGGTTAGCCGAGGAATTTAGTAATGCCTTGCGAGATGAGTTAGATTTCACTCAGGAGGCTCACTATACCGAACGTCTCAGACGCTGTTTGTCAAAGAGTTCTTGGTTTGATGTCGAGCAGATTACGGTTCCTGAGATTATTTGGGACTATACCAGCCAGAAGCTGTTGACGATGGAATGGCTCGATGGCGTCCCGCTGCTATCGGCTGAGATTACCGGAGAACGCTATAACGGCGACACCCAGGCTGAGCGGAATGCGATTACGACATTACTGTTCCGTTCGTTTTTGCAACAACTGTTTGTTGAGGGATTTTTTCACGCTGACCCCCATCCGGGTAATATCTTCTATCTCCATGATGGGCGAGTCGCCTTCTTGGATGTGGGGATGACCGGAACCCTAGACCCCCGAACTCAGGGGTTATTGGTCGAAACCATTTTAGCGATGATTACCCTGGATGCTCAACGCTGCGCTCAGTTGAGTTTGCAGTTGGCTCACCCAGTGCGGGCTGTGGATTTCATTCAATTAGAGAATGATTACGATCGCCTGCTACGGCGTTACTATAACCTCAGCGTGGCCCAGGTGAACTTCAGTGAGGCCTTTTACCAACTGCTGCAAGCGGCGCGACGCAATCACCTACGTTGGCCGAGTAACATGGGACTCTACGCCAAAGCCCTAGCCAATTTAGAGGGGGTGGCGCGAACGTTTAATCCTCGCGTGAATTTGCTCGATGAAATTCAGCCCCTGACAACGGATTTGATGCGCCGTCAACTGATTGGCGATAATCCGCTGCAACAGTTACTTGGGGCGACTTTAGAGTTTAAGAATCTGTCTCTCAAGTCACCGCGTCAAGTGGATTTTCTCTTGGAACGGGTGGCCACGGAAACCCTCAAATGGAATCTTCAAGTCAGTGAACTGACGGAGTTACGCCAAAGTCTCGATGAGTCTGCTAACCGACTCTCATCGAGTGTGGTGGTGGGGGCCTTGATTTTAGCGGGGGCGTTGGTTGTTTCCCGAGATCAGACTCACCGCATTCCCTGGTTGGGGAATGTTTTATTTTGGACGGCTTGTTTGTTGGGGTTATGGTTGGTGTTTAGTATTTGGCGTTCGGGGGGCAAAAAATAAAAAAACCCTGGAACGTTGAACGCTCCAGGGTTTGCCATCAGGGTGCATCTACCATTCCTTTCTCCTGAGATCGTCTAGGGGTTTCCGGATGGTTTCAACAAAAAAGTTGGCTGACAGACAGTCTTGGCTGAGTCGTTATCTTGCCAAAGACCCCAAAACCAAGGTAAGCCTAGCATTCGGGCTAGGCTCACCTAAAGAGATCTAGGGTGTTCAAAAAGCGTTCTCTGATTGAATCAGAGGTAATGTTGACATCATTCCCAGCCCTGCCTGTGGAGATGAATGAATCCTAAACAGCAGTCAGACAAGGGGCTAAGCCGAGGTTTCAACTGCACGGAATGCCTACCGCACAGCCAGCACGGTGACCAGCTATCAAGACTGGAAACTCAGTGCTAGGGATGACTCATTTCTCATTGCCCGTCACGATGGAGCTTGAGGGTCAAGCGCAAATGCCGAGTCGAAATCATGGAACTTGGAATCGAACTTGAAATCGAACTTGAACAATTGGACAATCGGACAATTGGATACAACATGTGAAACAGCAGCGGACATTAGAAACGAAACCATGCTGCTCGACATTTCGGCGGTCTACTGATAGACCGGGTCAGGCAAGGAGAAAACCTTGAAAACCGTTGACGAGTCACTTCCACCGCCCTAAACGACAGGGCCAAGTCTGGCCAAGTGAAGTTAAATGAGGCTATTGAAGATGACAGCTTGGGTGAACGCCAGGTAACGAAAGGGGTTAAACCAAGGGTTTACAAGAATACCGCTAATCTTCTTTGCAGTTCCTAGTGCATCGGGTCTTTCCAGACGTTGGGGAAGGTCTAACGCTAACTGGGTTCCGAGGGAATCCTGTAGGTGTACCTCATTTAGGTGATGCAACAGGCAGACGATTATACGGGTGGGACTGATTCGCTGAATGACACTGAGCGACATCCCGGAGTTGATTCGAGTCAAGTTGTTGTTCTTTGCTCTACAGTGTCTGATATTAAATTAGCATAGCTGTTGCTTATGGCAAGCATAAGTTAACCTAAATTTACATTCGAGTTTTATCTTGACTCATGCGAGCAAATCTGCTAATTTGGAAAAGCTGGAAAAAAACAGCACGGCTTGGTAGCTCAGTTGTTTAGAGCAGGGGACTCATAAGCCCAAGGTCGTCGGTTCAAGTCCGACCCGAGCCATTTTTGAGCAACGAGTTCTTTGTGATACCCTCGTCTGTGAGACAGCCCCTGTTTGCGATCGCAGACGGGGGTTATCTTCCAAGACCCCAGGAAGCCTCCCAAACATCTCAAAGTCGTTATGACTATGATAGAGTTGTAACAGTTGGTAAACAGGTGCCTGCTGTTGCCCGGTTGTCTTGAGGAGGCGGCCGGTTGGCGATGGAGGAAACCGAGATAACACGACAGAAAAAAGGAGATTTATATATCCATGACACAAGAAGGATGTCTACGAGTCGGTCAACCGGCCCCCGACTTCACCGCTACTGCTGTTGTTGACCGGGAATTTAAGACCGTGAAACTGTCGGACTATCGCGGCAAGTATGTGGTACTGTTCTTCTATCCCCTGGACTTCACCTTCGTCTGTCCTACGGAAATCACGGCATTTAGCGATCGCTACGAAGAATTCAGCAAACTCAACACAGAAGTTCTCGGCGTTTCCTGTGACAGCGAGTTCTCCCACCTCGCCTGGATTCAAACCGATCGCAAATCCGGCGGTGTCGGCGACTTGAACTATCCTCTCGTCTCGGACTACAAAAAAGAAATCAGTTCCGCCTACAACGTCTTAGATCCTGACGCTGGCGTGGCCTTGCGTGGCTTATTCCTGATTGACAAAGATGGCGTGATTCAACATTCAACCATCAACAACCTGGCGTTTGGCCGTAACGTAGATGAAAGCCTGCGTACCCTGCAAGCCATCCAATATGTTCAGGAAC
>CAZXWM010000080.1:10934-13015 GCA_964644215.1 uncultured Phormidium sp. | reverse complement strand
CGCCTACAGCCATTGCATCGCCCATGGTATCAACATGACCACCGCCATGAGTCATCAGAAAGCCTTGGTTGAAAGTGGTCGCTGGTTGCTGTATCGCTATAACCCTGAGTTGAAAGAGATGGGTCAAAATCCCTTGCAAGTGGATTCGCGATCGCCCAAGAAAGGCGTAGAAGCCTCCATGTACGCCGAAAACCGCTTCAAGATGCTGACCAAAACCAAACCCCAGGACGCGAAACGGTTGCTGAAAGAAGCCCAAGGAGACGTGGATACTCGCTGGGCCATGTATGACTACCTGGCCAATCGTCCCCTCACCGGTCAATAAATCTCATCTTTGGGGATAACTCCTCGGTTATCCCCGTACCCTCCCCCTAGTTTGACGCGAATATCATGGAACTCACCACACAGTATCTCGGACTCACCCTCAAATCTCCCCTCATCCCCTCAGCAGCAGCTCCTTTAACAGAAGACATCGATAATGTCAAGCGTTTAGAAGATGCTGGTGCAGCGGCGATCGTGCTACACTCCCTGTTTGAAGAACAACTGCTCAAAGAGAAATTCGAGTTACACCACCACCTCGAATATGGAACCGAGAGTTTCGCCGAAGCCCTCACCTACTTCCCCGAAGCCGAAGAATACCACGTCGGCCCCCAACTCTATCTCGACCATATCCGCTCTGCCAAAGCCAGCGTAGACATTCCCATCATCGCCAGTTTAAACGGCTTTTCCCCCGGCGGCTGGGTCGAATATGCCCAACAGATGCAAGAAGCCGGGGCCGATGCTTTAGAACTGAACATCTACTACGTTCCCACGGACATGAACATGACTGGGGCCGAGGTCGAAGAGAACTATCTCAACATCTTGCGGGATGTCAAAGGAGAAGTCAGCATCCCCGTGGCGGTGAAGTTGAGTCCCTTTTTCAGCAACATGGCTAACATGGCCAAGCGGCTTACGGAGGCCGGGGCCGATGGACTGGTATTGTTCAACCGCTTCTACCAGCCGGACATTGATTTAGAGGAGTTAGAAGTCTCACCCCATGTCCTCCTGAGTACCCCCCAAGACCAACGCTTACCCATGCGTTGGATTGCCCTCTTATACGGTCAAGTTGAGACGGATTTCGCAGCCACCGGCGGCATTCAACATGGCACTGATGCCATCAAGTTACTCATGGCCGGGGCGAAGGTAACGCAAGTTTGTTCAAGTCTCTTGCGTCATGGTATTCCCCATCTGCGACATATCGAACATCAGATGTTGCATTGGATGGAGGAACATGAGTATGAGTCTGTGCAACAGATGCAGGGTAGCATGAGTCAATTGCATTGTCCTGACAAGTCTGCCTACGAACGGGCGCAATACATGAAGGCTGTCTCCTCCTATCAGTATGAACCAGAACGGGTCATGTCCTGACCCTTCGCCGGCGTCTAAGAAAACCACGACTCATTCCTCGTCACTTGGCTCTGCTGTGACAGGATGAGGGAGTGATACGGAATCGGCACAAAGCGAGTTGTTCAAAACCCGATTCCGTTCACCAGTCTTGACTCGATCAGTCCTGGCCGGGCCGACGCAGAGGAATCCGCAGAATAAACTCCGTTCCTTGCCCCAAACGGGACTGACACTCAATCGAGCCGCCATGCTTATCCACGACAATCTGACGGCAAATCGACAAGCCTAGCCCCGTTCCTTGGCCCACCTTCTTCGTTGTAAAACTGCGCTCAAAAATGCGCGATCGCACCGCCTCAGACATCCCACGACCATTATCCGCCACCCGAACTACAGCCCCTACCCCATCCTCAGACAAATCCGTCGTCAACGTAATCCGACTCGGCTGTTGTTGTAACATCTGAAAACTCATACCCTGACTGGCTTCTTCGAACGCATCAATCGCATTAGCAATCAAATTGGTAAACACCTGATTCAACTGTCCCGCAAAAGCTTGCACCTCCGGCAACGAACCATAGTGACGCAGCACCTGAATCTCAGGGCGCTTTTGATTAGCCTTGAGACGATGCTTGAGAATCAAAAGCGTACTTTCGAGACCATCATGGAGATCATAGCGAACCGGCTGATCGCGATCGCTGCGAGAA
>CAZXWM010000080.1:7812-10924 GCA_964644215.1 uncultured Phormidium sp. | reverse complement strand
CGCAAGGCCTTACTAATCTCACGAATGCGATCGACCCCCACGTGCATCGACGCCATCAACTTGGGTGCATCCTCCAATAGATAATCCAAATCCACCTCCTCAGCATGATCCAAAATATCGGAATCCGGCTCAGGGAGGCGATCGCGATACAACTGCAAATGCTCAATCAAATCATTAATATAATTGTCCGCCAGAGTCAAATTGCCCACAATAAAACCCACCGGATTATTAATCTCATGAGCAATCCCCGCCACCAACTGGCCCAACGCCGACATCTTCTCACTTTGAATCAACTGATGCTGCGCTAAATCCAACTCCGCCAGAGAGCGTTCCAACTGTTCAGCTCGTTCCCGTTCCCGCCGTTCCGACGCTTGTAAACTCTCATAAAGCGTCGCATTCTCAATCGAAATCGCCGCCTGAGAGCAAAGCAAGCGCAGTAAATCCAAGCGTTCGTGAGTAAACGCCCCCACCGTCAAATTATTCTCCAAATACAGCACCCCCAGTAACCTCCCTTGCCGTTCAATCGGCGCACAGAGGAGCGATCGCGGGCGATATTGTTGAATATAAGGGTCATTGGCAAAGCGTTCCGAGGGGCCAAGACGGCCAAGCAACTGACTCGCCGCATCAGCCAACACCACCGACTCCCGCCGTCGAGCCACAGTGTAAATCAGCGAATGGGGCAGTAACTCACAATGCTCCAGGGGCAATCCTTGACGAACGGTAATCTGTTCCGTTGTCACCGTTCCCACCGCCTCTACAAACAACGGTGGCACTTCACCCCGAGGTAGAGTCTCATTGGAAGCTGCCAAAATCAAAAAGCCCGTTTGCGCCCCGGCATTTTCCAAAACAATCTCAATCAACGTCCTCAGCAGCGATTCCAAGACAATCTCACCCGAAAGAGCATGAGTCGCCTTAATCGCCGTCAAGCGGTCTAACATCTCCCCTGACGACCAATCCACCGATGTCTCTAAAATCGTTTCGATCGGGGCCTGCGTCAGAGTCACCTTGAGAGGATCACCCCAAGTCTGATCCAGCCTTGCGGCCAGCGGTTGTGACCTCTCGAAGCCGCGCACCAACCCCCCTGCTCCCCAGATCTGATAATGGCGTTGAGCCCCTTGTCGATAAACAGCGGCGATCATCTCTCGTCCGATGACATGATAGAACCGCGCCGCCTGTTGATGAGCGATCGCCGCCTCAAACCAGCGCCCCAACTCCTTCGCCTTGGCAATGGCCGCATCATAATGCTGCATCGCCGGTAACACCTCCCCTCGCTGCTGGCAGAACTCCGCCTGTACCAGCAACAGCAAAGGCTCAAAATTCTCGGGAACCCGTTGCGCCCAGTCCGCCAGGCGATCGCGATCGCCGCTCGCCGCCAACAACTCCTCGGGGGACAACGGCACTCGCAAGCGAGCCAACAATTGATAGGCCAACTGATAGCCCCCATCCACCAACCCTAGAGTGATTGCCGAGAGGCGTTCACTCCGTCGAGCTGTAGCCAGAGCCTGATCCCACTCACCAAACAACAGATCCTCTAGCAGAGCCACCAGCGCTTGCCAATAGTCCACCAACGCCCCCGCCTCTGGGACAAGCATCGTTCCCACCGCCCGCTCCCCAACCGCGTCCTCATCCGCCTCACCCAGCAAGCGACGTAAAAACGGCTGCCAAATTTGTCCCAGAGCCATACCAAAGCGAGGATAAGCTCCCTGAAGACTGGCGATCGCCAGCGACTGCCCCGACTGCACCGCCGAGAGAGTCGACTCTCCCCAAAACAACTGCCCACAATAGGCAAACGCCGCCTCAACCAACGCCGAGAGCCATCCCTGTTCCCGCGCCAGCAACAGTCCCTCTCGCAGAGACGGCAACGTCTCAGACAACGGCTTAAACCAGGGCTCAACTCGGGCCGCTAACACCACTTGCACCCTCGTCGCCAACTCCGACGGACTCCCCAACTCCGACCGAGCCTCACTCCCCCCTTGTCGGGGCGAAAAATTTTTCGCCCCGACTTGCGGCCAGCGTCCTTGAGCCGCCCCCAGAGCCGCCACCCAGGCAAACGTCAGCGCAGATTGCTGCCCCGTCAGACCCCCATGGGACTCTAACAGATGTAGCTGAGTGGCGATCGCCCGTTCCAGAAGCGCCGCATCCGTCAACGCCCCCAGCTGGACCAGAACATCGAGACCTTGCAACGCTAACTCAACCTGGGGGGATAGCACCTCAAACGTTCCCGAAGCGGACTCTGGCAGAGGCATATTACCCACCCGAGCCGATTCGGGTTCAAAAGAAACCCCCAGCCGCTCAAACAGCTTCTCAGCCATCTCTAGGGCGCGATTTTGCTTCCCACAGGCTGCGTTGACGCCCCCTTGCAACACCCCATAGAAGCGCAGTTGCTGAAAATAAGCCTGGGCGATGTCCCAATCGGTTTTTCCCTCTCGCAACACCGTCGCCAACAACACCTCACTGCGATAGTGGGGAACCCGATTTAGGCTCGGTTGACCGACCTGAACCAACGCCACTTCCACCTCTAGGGCTTCGAGATAAATCGCCATCGTCAGGTCATAATCTCGTTGCCAGCCTTCATCGCCGAGAGCAATCCGGCCCACATCTAAATAATCACTGGCCGTTTCCCAAGCACTGGCCGCCTTAGCTTTACGAGCCGCCATCAGGTTCAACTCAGCCAACTGTTGCCGTTCCTGGGCATGAACCATTAACGCCGCCCCGGCATTAAACTGATTAACAATCTCAAAAATGCGGCCGTCGAGGGCCTCTGGGGGGGTACTCGCGAGGAGGAGTTTGCCAATTTGCACTCGCACATCCTGGCGAATCTCCGGGCTAATCAGAGCTAGAGCCGCCTGTTGGACGCGATCGTGTAGAAACCGATAGCAAATTGGCAGTTTAGCAATTTCGGCGTCCTCGGCTTCGTTGTCTGTGGACGCATCCAAGGTCAAGGGAATTTTATAAGACTCATTCAGGGGGATGATCATCCCGTTGGCGATCGCCGGCCACAAATCCGCCGCCGTGCGACGAGGCGATCGCTCATTCACCACCGACAACACCGTTAAGTCAAAGCGATTGCCAATGCAAGCGGCTAACATTAGTAAGTTTTGTGTCTCTTGGG
>CAZXWM010000080.1:0-7802 GCA_964644215.1 uncultured Phormidium sp. | reverse complement strand
AGCTTGCGCACCGTCAAATCAATCACATTTTCGCAAATTTCGACTGAGGCCAGGCGATCGCTATCCCAACGCCAACGTCCCTCAGAACCATCGAAATATAACAATTCATCTCGCGCCAACGACAGCAATAACTGGGTCAAGAAAAAGGGATTGCCATCGGTTTTACGCCACATCAAATCCGCTAACGGACTCACCTCAGATTCAGGCAAAGCTAAGCTATCAGCAATCAGGGACTGGACACAAGCAAAATCTAAGCCTTTAAGTTTCAACTGTTCTGGACGAATCCCCTCCCGTTGCAGTTCTTTGAGGGTTAACAACAAGGGATGATTGGCATTGACCTCATTATCCCGATAAGCACCCACCAGTAACAACGGTTTACCCTTCTTGGCAGCAGGTGCGCGCAGCAACAAATCCGCCAACAGCTTAATCGAGGCCGTATCGGCCCATTGCAAATCATCGAGAAATAAGACTAAGGGATGATCCGGTTGGGCGATCGCCTCGAAAATCCGGCAAAATAGCTCATGTTGAATCCTAGCGGGAATTTCTCCAGACCAAGGCAATTCCGGGCGCTCTGAGGTACTGGGTCTTTCCAAGACCTCCGCTAATTCCGGCAATAGATGCAAGGCTAGGGTCTGATAGTCCACAGCGGCCACAGCCGGCGAGGTGGATGCGATCCCAGTCGAGGCTCCCGAACCCGTTGCTGACTCGGTTTCCGGCCGAGACCTGGCCCGAATCGGCTCGGTTAACGCCTGGGTTAAACAGGTTTTAACGGTATTGAGCCGTTGCGGAGGTTCAGCCAATAATTGTTCTAAGACATCGAGAATCGCCTGACGAAAGCCAAAATAGGGAAGATTGCTTTTTAACTGTTCAAACTTACCCGCTGCAAAATAGCCGCGATACTGGGCCAGAGGACGATGAATCTCTTGCACCAACACCGACTTCCCGACCCCAGAGTAACCCGACACCAACACCAGTTCCGACGAGCAGCCAGACAGGACACGTTCCCCGGCTTCCATCAGCCGCCGCACCTCAGATTCCCGGCCATAGAGTAAGCCCGGAAATTGCAGGTCTGCCGAGCGATCGAACCGAGCCAAGGGGAATGGAGAAATCGTCTGTTTCTCTTGGAGTTGCTCTTGGCAAAATTCTAAGTCTTTGAGGAGACCAAAGGCACTTTGATAGCGGTCTTCGGCGCTTTTAGATAGCAGCTTCATCACTACATCAGACAAAGCCAGAGGAAGCTCCCGATTGATGAGTTGAGGCGGTTGGGGAACCTTGGCAATATGACAGTGAACCAGCTCTAGGGCATCATGACTGAGAAAGGGAACTCGTCCCGTCAGGAGTTCGTAGAGGGTGACTCCTAGGGAGTAGAAGTCGCTTTTGTAGTCGAGTGGCCGATTCATGCGCCCGGTTTGTTCTGGGGAGAGATAGGCGAGGGTTCCTTCGAGACTATGGTTGGTCAAGTAAGGGGGGCGACACCTGATATTGGTCTGGTTTTCTGGGTAGAGGCGAGAGGTGATACCAAAGTCGATTAGTTGCAGCCGCTGGCTATCGGGGTTATAGACAATGTTGGAGGGTTTGATGTCTTTGTGAACCAGTTTAGCTTGATGGAGATGCTGTAGAGCTTTGGTCAGTTGAATGGCGATCGCGAGCAGTTTGAGCAGATCGCTTGGCGAGTCGGGAACTGAGGTTTCGCTGCACCCGAGGCGATCGAGGGAAATGCCGCCGATATCTCGGTAGATGGCAGCGGTTCGTTGTGCAAAGAGGGGCGGGGTTTGAGTCAGTTCGATCGCCCCCATCAGGTAAGGACTATCGAGAGAGGCGGCAATGTTGTATTCATGACGCAGACGCGCAATATCGCTGAGTTGGGGATACTCTCGACTGGGCGTTTTGATGATGACCGGCTGACCATCGCTTGAGCGATAGCCCCGATAGACATTGTTCTTGGGACGGGTTCGTCGATAGCGATCTGAACCCGAACCCTGGGTTAGGTTCGATTCAACGGCGATCGCTTCGGTGATGTGATAGCCAGGAAGTGGAATCATCAAGAGAGGGAATACCGGAACAGGAAATGGGGAACAGGGAATGGGCTGGGGTTGCCGTTAGGGGTGAACCATGGCAGCAGGAGGGGTATGGTATAGTCTATGAACCTGGGAATCAGACCGTGTTGTAGGAGGGTTAGCCATGACAACCAACTCAAGGATGAGTGGATTGAACGGACGTGATTTTTTGAGTCTAACAGACCTGAGTGCCGCTGAGGTTGAGGGGCTGTTGGAACTGGCGCGGGCCTTGAAAACCCGAGAGCTAACCCCCAACTGTCAGAAAGTCTTGGGACTCTTGTTTTATAAGGCATCTACCCGAACTCGTGTCAGTTTTTCGGTGGCGATGTATCAGTTGGGAGGTCAGGTGATTGACCTCAATCCTAAGGTGACTCAGGTGGGACGCGGGGAACCGTTGGCGGATACGGCCCGGGTGTTAGATCGCTATTTGGATGTGGTGGCAATTCGCACCTTCGCTCAGGCGGATTTGGAAGCCTTTGCTCATTCTGCCAAGATTCCGGTGGTCAATGCGCTGACGGATCTGGCCCACCCTTGTCAGGCGTTGGCGGATTTGCTGACGCTACGGGAATGTTTTGCTGAGATTCGGGGTACAACCGTTACCTATGTGGGCGATGGGAATAATGTTGCTCATTCGTTAATGCTCTGTTGCGCTCTGTTGGGGGTGAATGTACGGGTGGCGACTCCTCCGGGGTTTGAGCCTCATTTGCAGGTGGTGGAGAAGGCTCGTCATTTGGCCGGCGATCGCAGCCGGGTTGAACTTCTTAATGACCCGATCGCCGCTGTTAAGGGGGTTCAAGCGATTTATACGGATGTTTGGGCCAGTATGGGCCAAGAGGCTGAGGCTCGCGATCGCATTCCGGTGTTTCAACCCTATCAGGTCAATGACGACCTCATCGCTCATGCGGATTCTCAGGTGATTCTCCTCCATTGTCTCCCGGCTCACCGAGGGGAGGAAATTACGGATGAGGCGATCGAAGGACCCCATTCTCGGGTTTGGGATCAGGCGGAAAATCGGATGCACGTCCAGAAAGCCCTATTGGCCAGTATTCTGGGAGCGGTTTAAGGCCAAGCTGGCCCTTCTCAACGACAGCCAAGACTGACTCGGGTGGATACTCCGGTGATGGGGTTGGTTCCTTTGGCGCGATCGCAGAGTTTCACGACTTGGTAGCGATCCAAAATCGTGCCGGAAAAGTCGCACCCTTCAATCTCAGCTTCGTTGAAGGAAGGTGCTGCTACTGGCGATCGCGTCGGTGAAGATAGCATTACGCAGATTGGCCCGATCAAAGACGACGCGATCGGCAAAGGAGTCGGTTAAGTCCACCCCTTCGAGGTTGGCTTCAAAAAAACTGCCTTTGGTGAGGATGGTTCCCCGCAAGTTGGCATTCTCGAAGTTGGCCCCCTTCATATTTGCGCCAGCCAAGGCCGTTCCTTCGAGATCCGCGTCATGAAAATCGCGATCGCGCAGATCCGTTAGGGTGTAATTTACGGTATTTTCTTGGGCGATCGCCACTGGGGCCATTATCCCTATAGCCATCATCCCCATCGCCAAGATGCAGGTTACGAGTAACAGCCAAAGCTGTTGAGACCGCAGTACAAGGGCAGATTTGCCTGAGTTAAACCAAAGGTTCACGGTCGATATTCCCCCAAGATAGAGCGTTTTTAGTTATAGCATGGCCGGGCCGGGATGGCCGGTAAATCCCCTAGACCCTTGCCCCGCTTAGGCTTGAGCGCTGACTTGTGATCGCGATCGCCTCAAACTGGGGTTGCGATCGCCTCCTAAGCTAAGATATCTCACCCATTGAAGCGACTTATGTCTTAGACATACGCCAACCGATCACAGATAATTAAATCATCGAGCCAAACGGGCCAGGTTCAACTCGAACCGTCCCTAAAGCCAAAGTCCCCCTCTTCTTCTAAATCCCGAGTCATGAAACCATCCTGCATCAGCAATTGCACCACCAGCCGTTATCTTAAGGCAGCCAATACCATGACGTTACCGACTTCCCAAAAAACAACTCGTGAGACCGTTCTACTGTACGGAGCTTGGATGATTTTAATCCTCTCGATGTTAGCGATGATTCTGCCGATATCGAACTCTCGCTCCGCCTTAGGTTCTGCCGATACGAACATGATTGAAGCCGTCAATCCTGAAGTTTCTCCTCGTTAATCAATGTCAATTATTAGGGTTACGAAACTTGTCCCCAAAACCTTTGCCAAGTCAGGATTACAGAGCGCCCAACTCTTCGACCTTCGCTCGTACTGCCTGCATATCTTGCCAGGTCAACCATTTTGGTTTTCCCTTCTCTCGGGATGGATTTCGTAACAAATAAGCCGGATGCAAAATAGGCATACAAAGGCGATTTTCCCATTCAAACCATTGACCACGAATTTTGGTGATTCCTCGCTTTTCCTTTAATAAAGTTTTAACTGCGACAGCTCCGGTCATGAGGACAACTTTCGGATTCACTAGACGGATTTGTTCGAGAAGATAGGGCTTACAGGCTTCAATTTCCTTGGGAGTCGGGTTACGGTTTCCCGGCGGACGACATTTAACGACGTTACAGATATAAACATCGTTGTCTGTATCGAAATTAACAGAAGCCAAGATATTTTCCAATAATTTCCCTGAACGTCCCACAAACGGTAATCCCTGCTCATCCTCCTGTTGTCCAGGTCCTTCGCCGATAATGACAATTGGGGCCTCGGGATTGCCCCGAGAGACGACTGCCTGAGTTCGAGTTGCTGCGAGACCACAGCGTTGACAGCGTTGACAATGGTCATTGAGTTGCGCGAGGTTATCATAGGTTCCCGCTGCGATCGCCACTTTTGCATCAGTAGGAATTTGCTCAATCGATGCCGTAACCGGAGTCTCGGGAGGGGTATCCCCAAAAAGGCTTAATTGCTGTTCGTTCTCAGACATCTCAGACATAAAGAAACTAGGATCGCTCAGAAAATTTCACTCCTTCATCTTAAAGCGGCGGGGTCGCCCAGGAGAAGTCGTCCTTGCAAAAAGAATTCCTCAAATCTCGCTGGCTTGACCAACTGATGTGGTTGGAGTTGATGGGTTGGTATTTTCAAGCAACGCTCCGACAAAATTTTTATTATAGCAAATATCTCTTCGATAATCAACAAGGTTGGTTGCGAATTTGGCATCAAGATTTCGCTTCAAATGTCATTGGGGCGAACAGATCGGCGATCGCTTGCCGACCATTTTTCGCCCCTACAGCAAGGGATATAATCTGCTATAAATTTTCCTTGTCACCCTGAACCCAGAAGACCCATGCTCTGTTGCAATACATTGACAATATCTTGCCGAAACTCCTCTATTGGCCGTTGTTATTGAGTTTACAGATTCTTGTGACGCTGTGTGTTTTTGTGTAGAGTTGCTAGAGAGAACCGCTGTAGAGAATTGGGGGGCGATCGCCATGACGAAACCTTGGACAACATTGGCACAAATCTTGGAGATGCGATCGCCTTGGTTCACCCTAATTGGCGAACGCTTACAGGACGATCGCGATCGCCTCCTCGACTACTGGCGAGTGGAAAAAGCCGACTCCGCCGTGATTCTCACCCAGGCCCGAGGTCAATTCTGGCTTCCTCCCCCCAGTTATCGCCCCGGTATCGCCCAAGCCAGCCTCGACTTCCCCGGTGGACGTATTCCCCCAGATACTAGCCCCCAAGCGGCGGCCCAGGCCATCGTCTGTCGGGAATTAAACCTAATTCCTGAGCAAATTCTCTCCCTAACACCTCTCAATGACCAAGGATGGCCCGTTAATAGCTCTTTTTCCAATCAAAAACTCTTTGGCTTTGTGGCTGAACTTGACGTTTCCCCTAAAAACCAGTCCCCCGAGAGTCTCACCTATCCTTGCACCGAAGCGGGAATCACGACATTATTAACAGAACTCACCTGTCTCCAATGTCGCGCCGTCCTGCTAGAGTGGCTTCACCGATGACCTCAGATCCGAGATCCCCCATCCCCACATCTTCCTCACGCACCCGAGATCATCTGGCTAACGAACGTACCTATCTGGCTTGGATGCGAACCGCCTTGGGATTGATGGGATTGGGAATTGTCCTGGCCCGTATTGATGAGATTCTCCCGGAAGGGATGCTGGGAATACGTCAAAGTTGGCTGTTGGGACTGATGGCCTGTCTATTAGGATTGCTGATGGTAGCGATCGCCACGAAGAACTATTTTGACATCCGCCGGGCGATCGAACTCAATACCTACCACCCCCAGAAATGGTGGATTTTGACTCTAAGTGTCATTCTGACTGCGGTGGGGATTGTCTTAATTCACGGGATTTTTAATCTCTCAGATTAGAATTTCTTAGCTGTAGTTGAACAACAAAATGGTTGTTAAAGTTACAAAAGCCGCTAAAATGTCCTTTAAGATTGCCAAGTTTTATAAATAAGCGTTTCCCTATGACCGCAGCTACTCCGTCCGCTCCTAGCACAGCTCCTGACTTTTGTCAAGGTATTCACTTTTTTGCCGACAGTCTCCCCGGTTGGGATGATTACGGCAGCCAGCCCGCCATTGCCGAGGGTGCAACGGCTATTGCTGACCTGGGTGATAAAGCCGCCGTTTATCAAACCCTCCTCGCCGCCGATGCCCTGCGCTATTTAACCCTACAAGTAACCTCCAGTAAGGCTTCGGGTCATCCCGGCGGCTTTGCTAGTATCTCCGATGCGATCGCCTCTCTAGTGATGTTGGGCTACAAAAACATCATCACCGAAGTCGGACACCACGCCCCCGGATTTTACAGTAACGTCTTCCTCGATCGCTCCCTCGAAGACATGGGCATCAGCACCGTCCAACAGCTACGCGATCGCTTCCGAGAAACCCACGGCCTCCTGGGGCACCTCTCCGGGCAAATCCCCGGCCTCCTCAACCCCGCCGGCCCCCTCGGCCAAGGCCAACACTTCGCCATGGCCGGCGCGAAACTCAACCCCGGCGTTCTCTTCCCCGTCACCATCGGCGATGGCGGTATCGGCGAACCCTACGTCATGAGTAGCTTCGGTCACTTCAATACCTCCTACCCCAACGTCACCAATTTCTTGCCCATTTTGGTCTGGAACGGCTATAGCCAAGAACACCACAGCATGGTTTCCACCAAAACCAACGCCGAAATGCGGGAGTATTGGTCTGGCAACGGCTTCCAAGAGATTATCCTCATCGATGCCAAAGACTACGACGATGCCAACCAGGCCGGCGATTACGTCGACAGCACCCAATTCTCCCTGGAAAAACGCCTAGAGTTCACCCAAGCCCTTCTCGAAGCCGTCCAGAAGGCTGCCCAGTCCGCCCTCAACGGAACCCTGACGGTCTTAATCGTCAAACAACTCAAAGGGGCCGGCGTTCACAAACGCGGCGCCAAATCCCATAACCTCTATGCCGGAGATACCGTCGAAAAAGACTATATCGCCAACGCCCTCAAAGCCCGCGCCCTCACCCCCGAAGCCTGGCAATTAGTGCGCACCAACTACGAACGGGCCGGCGGTGGGGCTGCTTCCAAAACCGTCGTCACCGAATTTGAACGGGACTTACCCAATTTAGGAACCCTACCCCTGAACGAGTTTCCCGTCGGCGGCGATAAACAGGTAGCCACCACAGCGATGGGAGAACTCGTCAGCTATGTAGGCAAACAAGACCCCGATTTCGTTGTCACCAACGCCGACGGCAATGCCGCTTCCGGGATTAACAATATCAACATTGCCCTGAATATCATTCACCCCACCACCGAC
>CAZXWM010000079.1:0-13021 GCA_964644215.1 uncultured Phormidium sp. | reverse complement strand
ACGATGACGGTATTCTCGCCCAAGGGGTGCAATCTTTGGCGAATGCTTTGGCTGAAGCAGGCCATGAGGTGACGGTGGTTTGCCCCGATCGCGAGCGATCGGCAACGGGCCATAGTCTGACGATGCACCAGCCAATTCGGGCCGAACGAGTTGAAGATCGGTTTCACTCGGGTATCGCGGCCTGGGCCTGTTCTGGAACCCCCTCAGACTGTATTAAGTTGGCGTTGAGTGCCTTAGTCGAATCGCCCCCGGATTTCGTGTTGGCGGGGATTAACCATGGCGCGAATGTGGGCACCGATATTCTCTATTCGGGGACGGTTTCGGCGGCGTTAGAGGGCTATATTGAGGGGATTCCCAGTGTGGCGTTCAGTTTAGCGAGTTTTACCTCTCGGGATTTTGAGCCTTCGGTGGCGTTCGCCCTGCGTTTGATGAAACAGTTGAGTCATCATCGCCCAACCGAACCGATGTTGCTGAATGTGAATATTCCGCCGGTGACGGGCGATCGCATTGCGGGGGTAACTCTGGCCCGTCAAGGGGTGCGTCGCTATACGGATGTGTTTCAGAAACGGGTTGATCCCCGTGGCAAAACCTATTATTGGTTGGCCGGAGAAGTCTTAGAAGAGTTGGATGATGAACCCGACAAGGCTGAGATTCCCATTGATGGTATTGCGGTGACTCAGAATTATATTACAATGACGCCGTTGCAGTCGAAGTTGATTTGTCCGTCTAAGTTAGACCAAATGCGGGGATGGAATTGGCTGAAGGAGATTTAAAATCCAGAGACTTGATCAATAACGGACAACTTAGAGAACTAACGTGTTGTTAACCACTGCTTCTGATGCTGTCTCTCAAAGCGTCGATCAGACGTTAACTACAACCTCGAATCAAGTGACGGGGTTGGTGGGGGCGTCGATTATTTTGCTCTTGGTGGCGACGGCGGTTGCCCTCATTAGCCGCCGTTTTCGCATCCCCTATGTGGTGGGGTTGGTGTTAGGGGGACTGCTGATCACGAAAGAGGCGTTACCGGCAGGGATTGGCTTAAATCCCGAGGTGATTCTCAATCTATTTTTGCCGATTCTGATTTTTGAGGCGGCGGTTAATACAGATATTAGTCGTCTGCGGAGTACGATTAAGCCAATTTTGTTGTTAGCTGGCCCTGGGGTGGTTTTGGCGGCGGCGATTACCACGGTTTTTTTACACTTTGGCTTGGAGGTGGCTTGGATTACGGCGGCGGCGATCGGGGTGATTTTAACGATTACGGATACGGTGTCGGTTATTGGAGCTTTTAAAACCGTTAAAGTTCCGGGACGACTGATTACTATTGTTGAGGGAGAGAGTCTGTTTAATGATGGGATTGCTCTGGTTTTGTTGACGATGATTAGTACGATTCATCGTCAAGGAGCGTTTACGATTGGTGAAGGGGTTGAACAGTTATTCATTGCTTTAGTGGGAGGAACACTCTTAGGGTTAGGGTTGGGATATCTCTGTGTGGGACTTCTTAAGCAACTTAATGATGCTTTAAGTGATACTCTTTTAACGGTGGCGGTCTCGTTGGGAACTTTTCAAATTGGGCAAGTCTTGGGGGTTTCTAGTGCGATCGCCGTCGTGATTGCGGGCTTAGTGATTGGCAATTTGGGATTCAATCAAATTTCTGCCTCGATTAAAGTGACATTGCTAAACTTCTGGGAATATGCAGGATTTGGCGTGAATACTTTTATCTTTTTATTGGTCGGTTTAGAAGTCGAGCCGAGTCTTTTGTGGTCTGCACTTCCTAGTGCAATGTTGGCAATTTTTGGCTATCAACTGGGTCGCATTTTTTCGATTTATCCTCTACTTTATTTGATTCGCTTTTTTGACAGACCATTACCTCTAAAATGGCAACATGTTTTGATATTTGGCAATGTTAAAGGGTCTCTATCGATGGCACTTGCCCTCAGTTTGCCCTTCACATTACCTGGACGAGAAGATGTCATAACTCTTGTTTTTAGTACGGTTTTGGTTTCTTTGATTGGTCAAGGCTTAAGCTTACCTTGGCTCGTGAAACAACTCAATCTCAATCAAGCTTCTCCCCAGAAAGAGAAAATCGAAAATTTGCAATTGACCTTAATCGCCTCCAAAGCTGCTCAACAGGAACTCAATAACTTGTTTGAGTCGGGGAGTTTACCAAAATCCCTCTATGAAGAACTTTTTGCTAACTACCAGGCTAGAATTGCCACCGCTGAACGAGAACTGCGTCATCTTTATAACCAACGCATGATTCATGAGGATAAACCTCTCGAACCTGGGGGCTATTTAGATGGCTTACGTCGCCGTTTATATTTGGCAGAAAAAGGGGCGATTAATGATGCAGTACGCAAGGGATTGCTCTCGAATGAACTCGCGAATGGCTATATCGATAGCCTCAACCAAAAACTGATGTCTCTCCAGGATGATTGACGAGTTTGATAGTGCTTTATTTTATATTATCTCAGGAACATAAGCCTAGAAAATCAATCACATCTCGGACTAAATTCGGTTTTGTGACCGCCAAAATCTTGGAACCACTTTCGAGGATGGTACTCCCATTGGGGATAATCAAATCTTCATGGGCCTGGGCTTGATAGCCAATAATCAAAGTTCCTTCAGGGAAGCGCTCATCTTGGGCAATTTCGGCGACACTGCGACCGATGATATAACAGTCTTGGGGAAGTGATAGTTTTAAGACTTCGACTTGTCCCTGTTCAAAGTGCATCATGGCATCGACTTGAGGATATTCGATCGCGTTAATGATGCGGTTGATGGCGAGTTGGGTGGTACTAATGATATGGGTGGCCCCGGCAAGTTGGTAGGGTTCGGCAAAGTCGCGATCGCTCATCCGCACGATAATTTGAGTCACGCCATAATGTTTAGATAGGGTAACGAACGCCAGGTTTAGGGCATCTTCTCGCAAGGCCCCAATCACGGCATCAGCTTTACGAATCCCGGCTTCAATGAGAGTTGTGGTGTTGACGGCACTGCCTTCAAAAGCCATCACACCAATCTTTTCGCGAGCATATTGACAGGCTAAAGCATCGGGGTCAACAATGGCAATGGTATGACCGATATTGAGTAGTGTATTGGCCAGGGCTAACCCGGTCATTCCTGCTCCACCAATTAGAATATACATAAGAGTCCATCTCGCCGTGATCTCGTCAACCCATCTCCTCAACTTACAACGATTGACGGTTATTAAAGCTATCTTGCAGAGCTAATAGGTCTTGAATCTGAGTCATTCGCGTTTCAATGAGACGATTCGCGAAGCTTTGCAGCTCCGGGCGATCGCTGTTGTCCAAGACCTGACGAGCCATATCTAAGGCCCCTTCATGGTGGGCAATCATAGCATTCATATAGCGCTGATCATAGTCCTCATCCTCGGCAGCGAGATCGATCTCCATCTTCAGCGTTGACATCATGCCGTCGTTCATTTCGACCGTCTGAGACATTTGGGCATCATACATCTGCGGGGCTTCTGGGGCTTCGGCATACCACTGGCTACGCCAGGCTTGCATCTGGGCGATGTCGTCGCTCTGAGTTTCAATAATCTCTTGAGAGAGTTGGCGAATTTCAGGCTGTTGTGACTTCTCTAGGGTATCCTCTGCCATCTCGACGGCCCCTTGATGATGGAGAATCATGGCATCGAGAAACCGCAGTTCAAATTCCTCATCATCGGGGCCGAGATACATCCCATTCATCGGCATTCCCTGGCCCGGAAGACCTGGGTTATCTAGTCCCTGTCCATTTTGAGGGGCCATGGGATCATCAGGACTCATGCCCGAGTTCATGGGGTCTTCTGGCATCGTCTCGGTCTCAGGGCTAGGGGAGTTGGCCGCTTCAGGGGGGCGACAGGACGCCAACCCGAGGGCCGCTAGAGTTGCCGTCAATCCTAAGCCAATCTGAATGAACCTATGGGGGGACTTCATAAATGGGTGTTTCCTTGAAGATCAACGTCAATGGGAGGTCAATAGAGAATCATACAGCCATCGGTAGTGATATTTCTTCGGGGAAATCCCTGAGACGTTCCTAAGATGATTGACACAGGGGGCGATTCGCCCTCTCCTGTAGATAGACTGACGGAGAGTTTTGCCTTTCCCTAAAGTCCTAAATCCACGGCAATTCGGTGCGCACAAGCAAAACCGGAAAAGGCTACGGCATTGAGACCTTGACCGGGAAAGGTACTGTCACCCACACAGTACAATCCGGGTACGGCGGTGCGGTTAAAGGGCATTGTCAGTAATCCCGGCAGTTTGCGACGGGGAATTGGGCCATAGGTTCCTTCATCTCGGCCGAGGAAGCGGCGATGGGTGCGAGGGGTTCCTGCTTCGAGATAGTCCAGGCCGGCATCTAAACCGGGGAAAATGGCTTCGAGGCGATCGACGATGTTCCAGGCGGCGGCTTCTTTGTGCTGTTCATATGCGTCGGGGGGCAGATGTTGCCAGGACTCGAGCCAGTCGGGGGTGAAGGCATGGATGATGTGATAGCCTTCGGGGGCGAGACTGGGATCGAGGAGGGTGGGAATGGAGACAAATAGGGTTCCCCGAGCGGCTTCCATCTGTTGCCAATCATTGAGGAGAATATGGTGGCATTCTGTGGTTGGCGGCAACACGTCGGCGGCTACACCCATATGTAAACTCAGGAATCCTGGTGATTTACGATATCGTGTCTGCCAGCGGCGTTCTGAGGCGGGCATTTTTTCGGGAGGGAGCAGTTTCTCGAAGGTGTCCCAGCGGGTGGCGTTGGAGACGATACGACGGCCATGCAGGGTTTCCCCGGAGGCTAGGGTGACGCCGACGGCTCGCCGGCCGTCCATGAGGATTTCTGTGACGCGGGCTTTGTAGCGAATTTCGCCTCCCGCTTTTTCGATGCCGTTGGCTAGGGCCTCGGCGATGGTTCCTACGCCACCTTTGGGGTAGTTGATGCCGCCATAGTGGCGATCGCTAAAGACCATGCCGCCATTGATAGCTGGGGTGAGATCGGCCGGAACGACGGACCAGCAGTAGCATTCAATGTCGATAAACTTCAGGAGTTCTGGGTCTTGGATATAGCGACGGGCAATGTCGCCAACGTTTTGCGGTAGGTATTTGACTAATCCTAAACAGGCTAGGGGATGTTGAAAAAAGACTCGTGTCAAATAGCGGGGTTCTTCTAGAGACAGCAACTCCATGCTATTTAGACAGTTGAAAATCTGCCAACATTCGTCATAAAAGCGGCGGATACCTTGCCGTTCATGGGGGAATTTGGCACTGAGTTCACTGATGAAGCCTTCGTAATGTCGATGAACTTTTAGGTCAAGCTGGTTGGGGAGATGATAGTGAATTTGTACGGAATCGGCGATCGTCTCTAGGCTCATATCTACCGCTTCTAGGGCTTTGGTGAGCAGGTTGGTTGTGCCTTGCTCTCCAAAGCCAAAAATCATTGAGGCTCCCACGTCAAAGCGATAGCCTGAGCGTTCAAAGTAGCCGGCACTGCCGCCGGGGATGAGATAGCGTTCGAGAACGAGAACTTTGGCCCCTTTGCTGGCTAGTTGGCTGGCGGTGACGAGGCCGCCGATGCCGGAGCCGATGATAATGGCATCATAGACTTGGGGTGAGACTTGGGGCGATCGCCCCTGAGAGGAAGAAGAAGCCGCTGTTGCAGTCATAGAGAAGGATCTTATCGGAGGATATTAAACAATCTCTTTGTACTGTAGCGGAGGAGACGGGCGATCGGGAATGGTTGCCCTGGGATTCTCTCGGGCTGAGCGGCTCTGCATGGGCTACCATGGTAGCAGCAGCATCAGGTATGAAGAGTAATGCAAGACTCGGAGTTAACAACACTGTTCAAGGCGATGGAGTCGGATCGGGTTGAACGGAAAGCCTCGAATGCTGATGGCAAAAAAATCAGACAAGCTATTTGTGCCTTTGCTAATGATTTGGCGAATCACCAAAAACCGGGGGTTCTGTTTATTGGTGTTCATGATGATGGAACTTGTGCGAATCTAAGCATCACCGATTCCTTACTCCTCAGCTTAGCTAGTATCCGTTCAGAAGGTAAAATTCTGCCCTTTCCTATCTTGACAGTTCGCCAAACATCGATTGGCGGTTGTCATTTGGCTGTCATCATTGTTGAGCCGTCTGATGCTCCCCCAGTCCGCTTTGAGGGACGAACCTATATTCGTGTCGGGCCACGACGGGCGATCGCCACCCCAGAAGAAGAACGCCGCCTCAATGAAAAACGACGCGCTAGAGACTTACCCTTTGATTTACATCCTTTTCCCTCAGCCAGCTTAGACGATTTAGATCTCAACCAATTTGAACGGGAGTATTTACCGGTGGCTCTCGCCCGAGATATTCTGGATGCTAACCAGCGATCGCTGACCCAACAGTTAATTTCTCTGCGCTTTGCCACACCAGAAACCAATCCATCTCCCACCAGCTTAGGACTGTTGGTCATTGGCAAAGAACCTAGACAATTTATTCCCGGATTTTACATTCAATTCCTGCGATTTGATGGAACAGAAATGCTCGACCCCATTCAAGATAGTCAAGAAGTAACGGGGTCTTTGGTTTCTCTATTAAGACAAATAGACGAAGTATTACGCATCAATATTTCAACAGCATCAAATATTACTCAACAACCCCTAGAAGTTCAAAAACCAGACTATCCCATTGTGGCCCTGCAACAAGTCATCCGCAATGCTGTTATGCACCGCTCCTATGAGGCCACTCATGCGCCGACTCGGGTGTATTGGTTTCGCGATCGCATTGAAATTCACAGTCCTGGGGGACTATTTGGACAAGTCAACCGCCAAAACTTCGGTCAAGTGACTGACTATCGCAATCCCCATCTTGCCGAAGCCATGAAAAACCTAGGCTATGTCCAACGCTTTGGACTTGGGATTCCCCTCACCCAACAAGAACTCAAGAAAAATGGCAATCCCCCGGCTGACTTTAATATCCAAGACTCGGCAATTCTTGTAACCCTTCGTAAGTCCCTATGAACGCACCCATTCTTGCATTTTTCAACAACAAAGGTGGAGTTGGCAAAACCTCTCTCGTCTATCATCTCGCCTGGATGTATTCTCATTTAGGGTTGCGAGTCCTAGCGGCCGATCTCGATCCTCAAGCGAATCTAACCTCAGCTTTTCTAAACGAAGACCGACTTGAAGAAATTTGGGATCTCTCCCCAGCCAACTCTTGTAATACCATCTTTAGAGCCAGCAAACCCCTACTCCGAGGTATTGGTGACATTAGTCCCCCAGAACTTGAAATCATTGAGGATGATTTAGCCTTACTGGTGGGAGATTTACAACTGTCAGGATTTGAGGATGAATTATCTAACCAATGGTCTGATTGCCTAGACCGCAAAGAACGAGCCTTTCGCGTCATTTCCGCCTTCTGGCGCATTTTGATGCAAGCCAGCGAGACTCACCAAGCTGATGTGGTTCTCGTCGATTTAGGACCGAACCTCGGTGCAATTAACCGTGCCGCATTAATTGCAGCGGATTACCTGGTTGTTCCTTTATCCCCCGATCTATTCTCGCTTCAGGGACTGAAAAACTTGGGACCTACGGTTAAACGTTGGCGAGAAGAATGGCAAGAACGTCTGCTTAAAAATCCAGCCGAGGATTTACGACTCCCCCCAGGAAATATGAAACCCATCGGCTACATTATTTTGCAACATGGGATTCGCTTTGATCGGCCGGTTCAAGCCGTTCAGCGTTGGATTCTGCGCATCCCTGATGTTTACCATCAACAAGTCCTCTACCAAGATGAACCTTATACAGAGGAACCTCAATCCGATCCTCATCGGTTAGCCCTCCTGAAACATTATCAAAGTTTAATGCCGATGGCTCAGGAAGCTCGCAAACCAATTTTTGATCTCAAACCGGCCGACGGCGCAATTGGCGCACATATCACGGCGGTTCGCAAGGTCTATGATGACTTTCAGCGGTTAGCCGTCCGCATTGCTCAAGAGACTGGACTCTCTCTAGCCGATGCACCTGGGATAGAGTCGTATCTTCAGGAGTCTTTGCCAAAAAAACATCCGTACTAAAGCAGCAATGCTTTAATACGGATACCTGTTAACGACCTAGCCTATGATAAGAATTGCGTTTTAGCGACCGCTACCACGGTGGGGAACGGTATCCGCATTACTGCTATCGGTCGAGAACACTTGAGTCAGGGTCTCGTAGTTGGAGTCCGAGGATACGCGTTCGGCTTGAACGTTGACCGCAAAGCCCATTAACAGTAGGCTAGAGAGGAAAATAGTTTTATAGATGCTCATCAAAGTAGCCCCTTGATTGATAGTGCTACTTCTGATTACCTGACGAGGCTGACTCTATCCGGACAGTTTGTAATTTTTGGCTGAAATCAAACCCATTTCCTAACGAATCCCCGTCGCTATGATTCCGGCGGCAGGTCAAATAGAACAGAGGTCATATAACGTTCCGCCCAAGCCTCACCAAATGCCTTCTCGAGTACTCGTCGGGTCTTGTCATTCTGCCGTTGTTTGTTACAGTAATACAACTGTCCTGCTCGCACTTGTGCGAGGGCTTCACCGCTGACAGGCTGGCTGGCGGTTGCTCGTTGACAGTGAACTTTCAGATAGTCGGTTACCCGTTGTAAAAACTGGTCTTCTTCGGTTTCATCGCTGGGACGAATAAAGAGGCAAAAGTCGGAAAAAATATCGCCCCAGTCTGGTAAGTCGCGCACTTGAGAAAAGTTTAACTCGGGTAAAGCGGCTAAGTCTTGGTGATAGTCTTCAGAGAGTTTGAGGTTATCTGTGGTGGGGGATAAATCTACGATCGCCGCACTGATTTGTCCCCGTCCCCCCACTAAATCGGTGCCAAACATGGGCAACGCATAGGTGGGATGGGGAAACATGACACAATGGAGAATGCCTAGGTTCTTGCCCACTTTGGCCAGTTCTAGGTGCATTTTCCGAAACTCTCGGGACTGGTAACAGCTATTTTCAATCACCAGTTTTTCTCCTTCAAGTCGGCCTTCTACATAGCCTAAATCCTCGGGAAGTTGATAGGGAGAAAGGTCAAGATAGGTTTGCCATGTCGCTTCAATGGCATTGGCGAGTTTTTGAATCAGGGGATGTTGCTGCGATCGCACCGAAGAGGTCATAAGAATTTAGGGTGAGGGGTTAGGGTGACTAGGAGATTTTACGATGTTTGCTGTTGTAGTTGCTTGTAGGCATCCCGTACAGCCTGAACATGATACCAATTTAGGAAAATTCGAGCAATTTCGAGGGCCAGTTGAGACTGACCTCGCTGAATTAGCCATTGCAACAGTCCCGAGAGGCGGTGTTCGTTCCAATAGCCTCCCCAGGATAAGAGGCCCCACAGAAGGCGATGGACTGGGGTCATCTGAATCATTAAACGCACCTCCCAGGTGGGATGTTTTTGGTAAAACAAAACTCCCGTTTTTGCCCGTTGTCGTTCTCGTTCAATCAATGCCGGTAATCGCTCTAAGGAAAAGGCGGGATTCCAATGGTAGCCCGCTGCTTCGGGACATTTAATCAGTTTAACGCCTATCTTTTTAAGCCGGACTCCTAACTCTAAATCTTCCCAACCATACTGTTTGAAACGAGTGTCAAAATTGCCAACTTTATCTAATAGTTCTTTGGGAATTGCGACATTCCCAGTAGCAAAATAGGCGGCAGAAAAGTCGGTAACTTTATAGGGTTCGGCGGTGGGATTGTCGAAATTACAGGTGTTAATGACTGCCCCATAAGTAAAGAGACGTTGATGCCCAAGGTTTTCAAATCCACGTTTTAGAGCATCTCCATGAGCTTGTAAAAAGCTTTTGGTAACGACTAAATCACTATCAATAAAGACAATAATATCTCCTTTTGCCTGGTCTAATCCTAGATTACGAGCAGCGGCGGGGCCGGCGTTCTTCTGCCGAAAACAGCGCACTTGTGGCATTTGTTGCTGATAGCCGTTTAACCAGTCCCAGGTTCCGTCCTCTGAGCCATCATCGACAACAATTACCTCATAGCCTTTGACAGGTTCTAATGTTTCTTGTTGGGCTAATGCTTGCAGACATTTCTGCAAAATTGGTAGGCGATTATAGGTGGGAATAATAATGCTGAAAAACATATAAAAGAAGGCAAGAGGCAAGAGGCAAAAGGCAAGAGGGGAAAGAGTGAAGACAAGGGAATCAGGAAGCCGTGACTATTCACTATCGGGGTGGAGAAAGTTATTAAAGTCTTCGGCGCGGACTTGTTCTTGGGCGATCGCAGTGCCAATTTCTAATAAGGCCGGAATTTCATCGACACAATCCATGGCGGCTACTTTTTTGGGATCGATATGGGAGAGGCCCAGTTCAGCAAAACGGTTGTGACTGAAGACGACGGTGTAACGATGGTAGCTGAGTAGATTGGATAGATAGGAACTCCCGTCGCTGTCTAAGCCAACCCAGGCCGCTGAGGCGAGTTCGGGTAACTCCTTAAAGGTGGGAATCGAGAGACTGGCGAGTTCTCGGGACATCTGCGATCGCAGTTCTTCGGGGCTGTTGCCAATTAAACTCATGAGAAAGTTCTGTTGAACGTTGGCATCTTCCATCAAGGTGCTAATGGAGTATTTTGCCCAGTCAATGAGATGGTAGTGTTTGGCACGTCCTGGGGGAATTACATTCAAAGAAAATCCCGTACCAACGGATACTAATAAGAGTTTATCTTGTCCCGTTTCCCAACCAATGCCATACTCGGTCTTGGTGGCTTCTAAAAATAATTGAAAGGTGGGATTATTAAACATACTCATCCCCCCATCAATGAAGTCGTAGCTTTGATTGTTAATGGTAATTGTTTGAGGTGGAAAAAAGGTGGGGGCGGCGGTACTGGCACGGATTAATTGCCAGAGAGGAATGTCTCGGTTAATTGAATAAAATTTATTGTTGGGAGAATTGACAAAAAACCAGTTATGTGCTGTCGTAGCATTTTTGCTGACAATCATCAACAGGGTTTTGAGATCCTCCGATCCCAGGGGACTCTCCCCAAAAATCTCCTTGAGTTTCCTCTCCAGAGGTCGGCTACTATATTTTGACCAAAACTGTTTGAGAAACCAATTTTCCGTAAAGATTTCTCGTCCATGATCCAGATATAAACTGAGGACATCTTGAACCTTCATTCCTCGGGCTAAAGCCGCAGCCAAAATTGAGCCGGTACTGGTTCCGCCCATAAAATCAAAGTAATCGGCTAGACAGTTCCAGGGCGTTTCTGGACGACAGAGAATTTTTTCGATTTTTAAGAGTATTTTAGCCGCAATGACACCACGAATCCCGCCCCCATCAATGGATAGGATACGTTTGGGACGGGTCAGTTGTTGTCGTTCTAACAGCATGGTAAACGCCTCTGAGGAAATTGGTTTAGGCAGAAGATTTAACGCTTAAGGCGGCGTTGAGTAGGGTTTTAGTATAGGGATGTTGAGGATTTCTAAACAGGTCTTCACTGGGGGCCAGTTCGACGATTTTTCCTTGAGTCATGACGGCGATGCGATCGCACAAAAAGCGAGCTACCCACAAGTCATGGGTAATAAATAAGTAGGTGAGATCAAACTCGGCTTTGAGGTCTTTCATTAAACTCAACACCTGGGCTTGAACATTGGCATCTAGCATACTCACCGGTTCATCACAGACGATTAACTTGGGATGAGTAATTAAGGCCCGGGCGATCGCCACCCGTTGCTGTTGTCCCCCTGAGAGTTCGCGAGGATAGCGGCGGGCGTAGGTTTGAGGGGGGCTAAGTCCGACTCGTTCTAAGAGATTGAAAACTTGCTGCTGGGCGGCTTTTCCTTTGGCGAGTCTATGAATCAGGAGGGGATCGGCGATGCTATCTCCTACAGTCATCATGGGGTTAAGACAGGCTTGGGGATCTTGGAAAATCATCTGCATCTGTCGCCGTTGTTGGCGTAGCGTCTCGGGGGAAAGTTGTCCTAAATCTTGCCCGAGGAAGGACACTCGTCCGGCGGTGGGTTTCACCAGTTGCAGAATAGTCCGGGAGAGGGTGGATTTCCCGCAGCCGGATTCCCCCACTAAGCCGAGAATTTCGCCGGGATAGAGGCTTAAGTTGACGTTATCGACGGCTTTGATGGTTTCTGTTTTGCCCTGACGGAATAGCCGTTCTAGGAAGTTACGTTCTAGGCTGTAATGTTGTTGTAGGTTTTCGACTTGTAATAGGGGCGCGACGGGGTTAGTGAGATCCGGCGGTGGGGGCGGTTTCACCTCTTGCAGTTCGCGGACGGCGTTGAGGAGGGATTGACTATAGGGATGTTGGGGAGATTGCAGAATTTGGTCGGTGTTGCCGGTTTCGACGATTTTCCCCTCGGTCATAATGGCGATGCGATCGCAGTATTCCCCGACTAAGGCGATGTCATGGGAAATCAGCATTAGGGCCAAGTTGTGGTCTTGACAGAGGCCCATCAATTCATCCAAAATCTCCGCCGAGACGGTGACATCGAGGCTGGTGGTGGGTTCGTCGGCGATAATCAGTTTGGGTTTGAGGAGAAGGGCTAGGGCGATCGCCACCCGCTGACGCATCCCGCCACTAAATTCATGGGGATACTGACTCCAGCGATTTCCAGGGATTTTGACGGCGTTTAGGGTTTTTAGGGCCTTGCTTTTGGCCTCTTTGAAACTCAGCTTGGGGCGATGGGCCTGCAAGGTTTCGATGCAGTGATCCCCAATGGTCATGAGGGGATTGAGGCGCGTCATGGGATCTTGGAAAATCAGGGCGATCTCCTCCCCCCGAAATTTCTGCAACTGCTGAGGGGTGCGCGAGAGAACAGACTGGCCCTGAAAGCGGATATCGCCTTCGATATGACTTCCTTGGGGTAGAAGTCCCATAAAAGCCCGTCCTAGGGTCGATTTCCCGCAGCCTGACTCGCCTACAACTCCGAGGCGATCGCCGGGGGCCAGTTGCAAGGAGACTCCGTCAACGGCCCAGGTGAGAGGGTCGTTGGGGTCAGTTCGCGGATAGGCGATTTGCAGTTGGTCGATGTGGAGTAGAGACAAGAGGC
>CAZXWM010000078.1:0-13284 GCA_964644215.1 uncultured Phormidium sp. | reverse complement strand
AATGACGCATCTTCGCGAATCGCTGTGTGGGGACAGCCGCCGGTTTCGACTCCTAGGATGCGATCGCCATCCAGGGCCTGAGACTTCACCAAAAACTGGGCATCTTCTTGGGTATAGATGTCATTGGTGACTACTGCTAACTCTAAATCCCCCCGCAACCGCTTACAAAGGGCATCGACGAGGGCCGTTTTCCCCGAACCCACTGGCCCAGCAATTCCAACACGTAAAGGGGTCATAACATTGTCATTATCTCTTGATTAACCATCATCTCTTGATTAACTGCGAAAGAGACGGCTGTAGAGGGTTTCATGCTGCATACTGGCCAGACTCGCCCCCCAAGTACAGGCAAATAAGTCTTCATCAGGGAGATTGAGGAGACGCTGAGAAACTGCCTCTAAAACGGGCTGAAGTTGCCGAATTAGCTGCTGTCCGCTGGTTTGTCCCAGAGGAATCAATTTAACACCGGCTCCAATTAGATTACTGCTCCAACTGTGCAGATAGCCCAGTATGGCATCTTCTAGGGGGATTTTCCAATGGGCTACCGCCAAGGCGTAGGCGATCGCCAGATTGCAATTGGGGGCCAGTTCCCGGCGACAGGTGGCTAAATCGGGGAGTTGCGGTGAAATGTCCTCTAAATCCGTTAACAGACGCAGCAAGGAATTGCCCATCTGCCAACTTTGCTGTTGCAATTCTCGGCTGTCGCGACTGGCGGTTAGCCAATGGTTCCAATAGACGACTTTTGCAATGTCGGAGTCGCTTAGGGCGTGATAGGCTCGCACTAGGATAGCCCCTTCGACGGCGATCGCCCCAAACTGCAACTCCATCTCCAACCAACGCCCGAGTTGGGCTGCGTCGCGAATCCGTTGCTGTTCCACGAGGGTTTCTAGGCCCTCGGAGTAGTTATAGGCCCCCAACGGCAAGGCTGGACTGGTTAACTGGAGTAAATTTAGTAATGATGACATCCGTGAAACTCCCAGAACACAAGGAGTTGAGCTGCATCACTCCTTAAAATAGCAAAAAAAATCGGCAAAACCCTTGACATCCCCTGAGGGCGTTGTTAATATAGTTATCGCTGACTCGTTGGGGCGTGGCCAAGCGGTAAGGCAGCGGGTTTTGGTCCCGCCATTCGGAGGTTCGAATCCTTCCGCCCCAGTTCAGACGCTAAGCTCCAGTCTAGCGGAAAGAGGTTGTCCCCGGACAGCCTCTTTCGTTGTGTCTGGCTATCAGGAACGATTCAGCCGTTGAGAGATTCAATTTCTCGGGCTACAAGTTTCTGGAAATCCCCATTACATTGTTGGTTGAGATGGATGGAGGCGGCTAGGAGTTCAGTGAGGATGCGCGATCGCTGACGCTCGTTAATATGAGGGAGTTGCAGTTGATGGATGAGGGTGGTGACATTTTCGCATTCTTGGGCTAGTTCATCCACTTGTTTTAAGAGTTCTGTCTTTTTCATATTCCTAGATTTTTAGGGTAAAAAGTTGACAATTTACGCATTTTGTGTAATCAAAAACAGGTTGTCGTAGTCGATTTTCCCCGATCCATTTTAGCGGCAGTTGGGACGGGGTAAAAGTCTGCCCTTAGGGAGAGATTTCTTTGACGGTGTAGAGGGGCCGCCCTTTGACTTCTTCGTAAATGCGACCAATATATTCCCCTAAAATGCCAATACAGACCAATTGAACTGCCCCGAGAAAGAAGATAGCAATGGTGATAATCGTTGCCCCAATTAACGGGGATTCGGGATAGAATAAACGCCAATAGAGGACTAAAAATACCATAATTATGGCGATCGCAGCCGCTAGAAGTCCTAGGTAAGTGGCGAAGCGTAGGGGAACCTTAGAAAAGGACATAATCCCATCAATAGCCAAAGACAGGGATTTACGAAAGGTATATTTTACCTCACCGGCAAAGCGGGGACTGCGGCTAAATTGCAGTGAGGTTTGGTGGAAGCCCACCCAAGCCCGCAGTCCACGAATATAGCGATTGCGTTCGGGCATAGAATTGAGTAAATCCACCACCTGTTTATCCATTAAACAGAAATCCCCGGAATCCGTGGGAATGGCCACATCTGCTAAGCGTCGTAAGACTCGATAAAAACCATAAGCCAGCAACCGTTTTAGCCAAGGATCTTGATGACGGGCGATGCGTTGGGCGTAAATTACCTGATAGCCCTGTTGCCATTTTTCGAGTAACTCAGGAATGAGTTCTGGGGGGTCTTGTAAATCCGCATCCATGACGATAACGGCTTTTCCTGAGACGAAATTTAAGCCCCCGGTGACGGCAATTTGATGACCAAAATTACGGGCAAAACTGAGATAGCGAAATTTGGGGTTTTGTTGATGATACTGACGCAGAAGTTCCAGACTGCGATCGCGACTACCATCATCGACAAATAACACCTCGTAGGGCTGCCCCACTGCCTCTATCACCGCCGTTAATCGTTGCACCAATTCGGGGAGATTATCCTCCTCATTGAAGACGGGAATCACTAAAGAATAGAGGGGAAAAGCCATCAGACGTTATCGATTCCTAGGGTGGATTTTTAGCGTTTCAGGGTTCATGGTAATAAGACAAATTTATGGCGGATTATGCCGGTTGCCGTAGGGGCGAAAAATACGCACGCCCCTACAATTTTGTATTCAATGCAAAAAATTACAAACGATTTCCTGAAGACCCATTTTTCAAGTATTATTTAGTGGCGACAACGGCGATATTCCAAGCCATCCGTTTCATGCCGGGGACTTTCTTGAGGAGGCGATCGCCGCGTTCCAAACGACGATAAAGGGGCTTCAATCGCTGCTGTTCTTTAATGATTTTCTTCCAATAGCGTTCCTCATTGGGATGCACTCGTTCAATCAAATAAAACTGTAGAAAAATCCACAAGGTTGCCAACCAAAATGTATTATAACGAGTTTCCGAAAACAGCGGTTCAATCTCTTTAACGATGTTGATATGTAGCGGCGTTTCATCGTCTGTGCGAACATCCGTGGCCATCCGTCGATAGACGTTAATTACCGGATTATGACGAAGGGGGTCCCAAAAACACATTTTGCCCCCTGGTTTGAGAACTCGCTGCATCTCTTGAATGGCAATCATAGGCTTGGGGATATGATGCAAGAGATTGGCCGCATAGACAATATCAAAACTATCATCAGGATAGTCAATATCCATCGCATTGATAACCTTTCCTTCCACCTGAACCCCATTATGTTCAGCGAGTTTCAGGGCTACCTCCACCATTCCCGGTGAGTAATCACTGGCGACACAATTAGCCCCACGACTACCAAAATAGACACTATTTTCGCCCGCCCCACAGCCCACATCTAAGAGGCGTTTCCCATGGACATTGCCCAACTGTTTGAGAATGAAGCGGTTTTCCGGGGCGGTACAGGCTTCAAAGTAGTCTTCTACCTGAATCCCATCTACATCAATTCCGGCGGCCCAGCGATCGTGAAAGGCTTGCTCTTTCGCCAAAATATCATCATGGCGATCGTTCTGCATGGGATCTGAAGATAGGGACATAGATTCAGCCAAAAGATTGAAAAATCTCCATCTATCATATAGCACGGGGTGGTGAACCTGAAATCATCAGATCTGACCGTTCCTCTCAAGCCTCTACCGTTGACTGATGCAACGAGAGGGGTTCACTAAAGGATTGGCGAGTTTCTGCGGTGAGGCGGTTGAGATATTGCAGAAGCTGTCGGGCTAGGGGGCGATGGATTTGATAGGTTTTCGACTCTGGGAAAAACTGAAATAAGGGAGTTGTGGCCAGTTTCTCATAGAAAGGAACCTCACGAGATTCTGGGGTGAGCCATTCCTCGTCGGATGCAGTGGGAATGAACCCTGGGGGAAGTTGGTTGTGTAAGAAGGCGATGATGCGAGACTCAATCCCCCCGAGGTGAATCCCTCGCAGTTCTAGGCGGGCGATCGCCTCGGGACGGGAAATCGGCTGATCGGGGACGGTTTCGAGGAGTTCTTGTAACAAGAAGAAATCACTATACTGCTGTCCCCCATTGGTGGAATTGAGGGGATAATGGAGAAACTCGGCTAACCCCGCTGCAATGGGGTTGTTGTAGGCTGTAACCGCTGATAAGGCTGAGGGAGGAGATTGCGTGACGACGACAGCGTTGGGGAGTTTATGGTTGAGCCAGGAGCCAATATCGAGCAGTCCGTTGGCGGAGTCGCCGCTGAGGAGAACTCGGGAAATTCCCTCAACCGAGAGTCCCAATTCACTAAAAAACTGATTGAAGTCTTGGTTGAGTTGCTCAAAAAAGGGAACTAATACCGTTTCGTCAAATTGCTGACGCTGAATTCGTCGCCAATGGCCGGCGAGTTCAAAGTCGGTGCGATCGCCCCGTTGCAAGGCGGCTAACACCTGACGAGCGAGTTCTCGGGCCGCCTGACGCTCTTCATCGGCGTCTAGCCATTGTTGCAAGGCGATGCGATGTTGGCGATCGGCGGCCCCACAACGGGGAAATTGCTGCAATTCCATCCCCCCAAGCTGCTCACACCAGTCAGGATTGCTGGCGAACATTAACTGAATTAAGAGATCATCGGCTAAGTCACGATGGCCATAGGTGATTCTCCGTTGGCCTAGGGGAACCGGAAGCTGGCTCAGGGAGGCTGGGCTAAGTTGGAAGGGAGCGATCGCAATTTCCCTGGCTCCCACAACCATCACTAGGGTACTTCCTCGCTCTCGCAGATCCACGACCCAGGATTGGCTGGGGGATTGGCTTGGCTGGGATGAGATCTCGGGGTCTGAATCTGAGTCTAACTCTGCTGATGAGCCGTTGAGAGCGGATACCAACGCCGCTAGGGGAGCCGGACAGAAGCCAAGGCGATCGGGACGGGGAACTAATCCCGCTTCTAGGGCGGCTTCGCGGACATTGAAGCGAAACGCATCATTACTAGACAGGCCCTCGCGAATGATAACACCGCCCAATTTAGGGAGCAGTTCGGCAAATGGAGGCAAATCAGCGGCCCGTTTTTGTCCTCCGGGATGATAGAGTTGGGCGGTTTTGAGCTGCTTAAAGAGGCGAGTGAGGATATCGCGACTACTGACGAGGGGTAAGTCATAGTCGAGCGATCGCCCTAACATCGGTTCTAATCCACCGCGACGACTCCGCCAGGGAATCATAATCCCTAAGACTTGTTCAAACTCATCAAAGATAATTCCCTCATCGAGCGATCGCGTTTCTAGGCCCACTCGCCAAGTCGGAAGGGCCATGGTCTCGGAGAGAGCATTATCTAAGACCTCGGCCAGGGCTGAGGCTGGCCGCTGTCGGGCCATGGCTGGTAAATCAAATAATGGCTGTCGTTCCCTCTCCAGTTGCCATCCTAGCCAATACTCGGCCCCGGTATAGGCACAACTGAGGACGGCTGAGAGTCCGCGATCGCTCCAGTCAATGCCTAAATACCAGTCTCGATTGTGGCTATTTTCGAGCCAAATGGGAGGCGGAACTCGCACTCGCCCGGATTTTGCAGTTTGCGGTTTGGGTCGTGGCTGACGGGCGACTGGGAGCCTCTCAGGGGGTGTTTTGGCAACCAGAGCCTGGGGCTTTAATTGGGGCTGTGAGTCGGCGATCGCCAGCGGTTGAGGATTCGCTGTTATCTCAGGGGTGGCTTCACTTGTGGCCTCACTTGTGGCCTCGTCCATATCATCGCTGACATCATCTCGCCAGACAAAAGGATTGTCTTCAAAGTCAACATCTTCTAAATCAACATCTTCTAAATCAACATCTTCTAAATCATCGTCAAGTTCTACATCTGAGGCTTGAGAGGGTTGTGAGTCGTCCTCGGTTTCATCCAAAATCTGAGTTAACGACGGTTGCGAGTTATCTTCAGCGTCTGCGATCGCCTCAGATTGCTGTTCAAGTTCGAGTTCCTCTAAATCTAATTCCAGTTGGTGGCGAGTTTCGGGTTCGCAGTCGATATAGATGCGGGAGTCTGAGGCGATATCCTCATCAGCCTCATCAGTCAGTAAACCCTCGTCAGCGAACGTCTCCTCGATCGCCTCATCGTCTAACAGGCGATCGTTGTCATCATCGAGAATGTCATCATCGAGAATTAAAGACCAATCTGGGGATAACTCCTCGTCCTCAAGGGAGTCTAAGATATCATCCTCGATGATGTCATCGTCATCAAAGGAGTCTCCTGAATCCTCAATGATGTCATAAACCGTCCCAGTCGTCTCATCGAGGGAGTCTAAACGTCCCCCCATGAGGGCGATCGCCTCGCTCAGATCGCTAATCGTATCTCCCGATAGAACTGGGGTGGGGTTGGCGATCGCCTCTAAGTCTGACTCATCTAAATCTGACTCATCTAAATCTGACTCATCTAAATCCTGAAACGACGCGACAAACTCCGCCAACTCCGCTGCGATCGCCACCTCTTCTGGAGACAAGTCAGGTTCAGGAATTGGCGGGGATATCTCTCGCCGCGCGGGTTCAGGAGAAACCGGCGGATGACCTCGACTTTGGGGAATCGTCTCGCCACTGTCGTCATCGTCTTCATCCGCATCGTCGTCGTTGCTGGGACTGTCGGACTCGGACTCGGTGGTGGCCAAACCACGACTAGAGGCGTTGTCAATGTGGCGATCGCGCGGCGTTTGTTGACGGGAACCGGGTGGGAATCCCTCTTGTACGGATTCGTTTAACTCCTGTTCGAGATCTAAGGCCGCTTGTTCACTCGACCATTGCATCGGTTCCGAGTCGAGGCTGAACCAGGACTCAAAATCATCGTCAGCCGCCGCTGAGGAGTGCGGCGTTGATGGTTTAGAGTCAGGTTCAGGAACAGGAGACACCATGGCGGAAGAGTTAGTCGATTCAGTCAGAGAGTCGTCAGTCGGTTCGTCAGTCGGTTCGTCAGTCGGTTCGTCAATTGCTTCGTCAGTCAGAGAGTCGTCTGGTTCAGTCAGAGAGTCGTCAAGCAAGTCATCGAGTGGTTCGTCGGGTAAATTCGCCTCATCAAGCAAATCCAGTTCAGCATCTTGGTGTTGTTCGTCTGCGAGTTCCTCCTCAAGTTCCCGGTGCAAATCATCATCGAGAACCTCTTGGAGTTCGAGTGGTTCGTCAGCCTCGATCTCTTCGGCGAGATCCGCGCCAGAGACGCCATCAGTTTCGGGCAACTCCTGAGCTGATTGAGTCACTTCCTCCAATTCTGCCATGTTTGTTGGCAATTGGTCAGTTTCTGAAGAACTCTCTTGAGATTCAAGTTGAGAATCTGGGTCAGAGTCTGAGTCTGAGTCTGGGGTGAAGTCCGACTCAGAAATCACCGAAGCTACGGGAATCTGGCTATCTTCGTCGTCCGGGCGATCGCTCAAACTTGAGTCCAGGGATTCATCTGTGTCAATTGCGTCATCTGTGTCAATTGCGTCATCTGTGTCAATTGCGTCATCTGTATCAATTGCGTCATCTGTATCAATTGCGTCATCATTTCCTAACTCAGACGTATCTGAGTTAGGAGATTCAGCCGTGAGGCTATCCTCGCTGATCTCCTCGCTGATCTCCTCGCCGTTCTCCTCATCGAGCGGCTGTTGGACGATCGCCTCGATGGCGGCTTCGAGTTCAGGGGCCTTGTCTGCATCGAGAGAATCCGTCAATTCCAGGGTACTGTCTAAGCGAGCGCCTAACTGGCGGACTAAGGCGGCGACGATGGCTTCTCCCTGTTGACTAAAGTTGTAGATGTTTTGAATGCTACGGGTTAAGGAGGTTTCATAGCCTTGGAGATTAGCCGTGACCCCATCAAAGATGGTTCGCAGATTATCATCGAGATTCATCAACAGGCGATCGGCTTCCGCTTGTACGGATTGCAGATGTTGGCGACGTTCTTCGGGGTTCAGTAATGGCGAGACGGACTCATTGTCCGTCGTGGCCAGATCGCCCTCGGGATTTGGGGTCAAATCTGAAGTTGAACTAGATGTAGAGTTCTCTAAGCGGGCCACTTCTTGGGCCAGACGATTGCGATGTTGGCGTAAGCCGTCGAGTTCGTCTTGAAACGGTTGTAGCAGGCGATCGCGCCAATCGTCTTCTGGCGGCGAGTTGGAGGGCGAGTCATCCTCAGTCGCCTCGTCCAGGGACTGGGAACGGGCCGCCGCTGACTCAACTGTTGTCAGATAGTCCCGCATTTGTTGTAAAATCTCGCGAGTGCGATCGTCGTCGATCTCAGACGGGGACTCAGCCAGAAGCTGCTCGATATCGGTCAGGAGGTGTTTGGGGGGCAAGGGTTGAGAAGTCATAGGTTCGGTTCAATCGCTCCAAGCAATGGGTCAAGGGTACAGACATCGAGTCAATGCCAAAATTTTAAGCGTTTGTTGGGGACGATCCGGCTCGAAGGGGGAAAATCCGAGAGGTTCCGGGAGGCGATCGCCCAACTCTGTAACGTTTCTGAACGAACCCCAGACAAAGACCGTTCAACTCCCAATTGCCTGATAAGATCAAGAAAACGTCATCGGAGCCATTCATCTCGCTCATGCTGATCTAGGATAGAGAAGCCGTTATCGATTGTGACTCTTGGGCCTCGGCAAGCTCACCTAGCTCTAGGGAGCCACTTCAGATTCGACCGATTTCAAACGATATGTGACGACCTCATGGAAGACCGGTATCACCCTCGTGAAGCACATCAGAACCCCGAACTTGAAAAGAAGCTTCGGACCACACCTTTTTTTGATGGTTTACCTGAACGGATGGTTGACGATGCCCTTGCTCATGTGGTAACGCGGACTCATCCCCCGAACCAGGTCATGCTTTTGGAAAATGACTGGGGAAGTTCGGTCTATTTCATTTTGGAAGGCTGGGCCAAAATCCGCACCTATAACATTGATGGGAAAGAAGTCACTCTCAACATTCTCGGGAGTGGCGAACTTTTTGGCGAGATGGCAGCGTTAGATGAAGTGCCTCGCTCGACGGATGTCATTACTCTGGCCCCCACCACCATCGGCAATATGCCGGCTCAAGATTTTGTCCACTTAGTGAAGACGGAACCCCTAGCGGGGATTCGTTTGGCTCAGTTGATGGGCCGTCGTCTGCGTCAGGTGAACCGCCGTTTACGCCTACGGGAGTCCGATAGTACCTCCCGCGTGGCTGATATTCTCCTCTTTTTGGCGGAAGGCCAGGGAACTCGCGATGAAACCGGGGGAATGGAAATCCCCAACTTACCTCATCGCGAGTTGAGTAGTTTAAGTGGTTTGGCCCGAGAAACGGTGACGCGAGTGTTGAGTAAGTTAGAGAAAAAAGGACTAATTGCACGCGATCGCGAGATGATTCGTATTCCCGATGTCTATGCCCTAGAACGAATGTTAACTTAGTTGGGTGAGAACCTTGAGACTGACCCAAAACGGTCTCAAGAGCCAGCCTTGACTTGCTCTCCAACTTGCTCTCAGGGTCAGAAGCTTCGCTCTCGCTCCTCAACAGGTTCCTTTCATTCTCTATGCGTAAATCCAGACAGTCGCCGTTGGCGATGGTCGAAACGGCGTTTCTGGCCAGTACGGCCAGTTTAATTTGGCTGATTAACTACTATTTCCCCCTTGGGCCGCTGTTACGAATCTTTTTTCCGGTTCCCATGGCCCTTGTCTATTTACGTTGGGGGAAACGAGCCTCTTGGATGTCGGCGTTAGTCTCGGGGTTGTTGCTATCTGTGTTGATGGGACCGACGCGCAGTATTCTCTTTATCGTCCCCTATGGCTTACAGGGAGTTTTGTTAGGGGTTCTCTGGAAGCGGCGAGCGAGCTGGGGGGTGGCGATCGCCCTCACGGGACTGTTAGGCGCGTTTGGGGTCTTTTTTAAGGTCTGGCTCGTTTCGATTCTCTTGGGAGAGGATTTATGGGTGTATTTTACAGTTCAGATGACCCAACTCCTCAATTGGGGCTTTGAAAAGGTTGGTTGGCTCGTGCAACCGAGTTTAACTCTAGTGCAACTGCTTTCGGTTTTGGCGATTCTCATTAATAGTCTCGTCTATGCTTTTGTGGTTCATTTAGGGGCCTTACTGCTGCTCGATCGCCTCGGAAACCCCATTCCCCGTCCACCTCAATGGATTCAAACCATCTTGGCCTTAGACTATGACGATGAGGTAACGTGATCCGGGATTCATCATTAGTGCGAGTCTATAGCGAAACCGCTCGCGGTCAGGCTTGGCTCGATCGCCATCAGGGGAAATCCCCTCTCTTTGCCTGTGTATTTGGCTTCACGGAGACGGGAACTCTGCCCGATATCTCAGCGGCGGGCCGCACCCCGGCTGACCGCCGTAAAACCGCTTTAGCTGATGCCGAATATCTCCTAACGGGTGGCACAAGTCCTCCCCATTATGCCCTGCCGCCATTAACCGCCGGAGCCTCTCCAGCGGTGATTTCGCGGGCGGTGGTGGCCGGTTTATCTCTACCTCTGTATGTCTTTGACGCAGGCTTGCCAGCTCCTATTCCCCAACCCTCCTCTTTACCCCCGTCAACGGTTGTGGAATGTTTGAGTGACGTTCCGGCTCGTTGTTTGACCACCGGGGCCGCTATGACTCGGACTCAGGTTGAGGCTCTCTTGGCGGCGGGGCTGGCTTGGGGCGATCGCCTCGCTGAGACTTGTGATTACGCGATTTTGGGAGAATGTGTCGTCGGTGGCACAACGACGGCTTTAGCGGTGTTGTTAGCCTTGGGGTTTGCGGCCCAAGGCCAGGTCAATAGTAGTTATCCTCAGTGCAATCATCATCGTAAACAAGAGGTGGTACAACAGGGGTTGCAGCGTTGGCGAGAACAAGGCGGCGATACCCATCCCCTAACTGTTGTGCAGGCGTTAGGTGATCCGATGCAGGTAGTGGTGGCCGGTTTGGCCTTGGCCTTAAGTCGTCGCTGTGGGGTGTTGTTGGCCGGCGGGACGCAAATGCTGGCGGTGTATGCTCTGTTGCGGGCGATCGCTCGGGATATCGGCTATCCTTGGCAACCGGAGCAGATTGTGGTGGGAACGACACGCTGGGTGGCTGAAGATCCCACGGGTCAAACGGTTGAGTTGGCTAAACGGTTGGGGGATGTCTCGCTGCTGGCGACTCAGTTAACCTTTCATCAGGCTCGCTTTCCTCAGTTACGAGCCTATGAAGCGGGTTATGTCAAGGAAGGGGTTGGAGCCGGTGGTTGTGCGATCGCTGCCAGTCTACAAGGATGGACGGCCCCGCAGCTCTTAGCAGCTATTGAAACCGGCTTGTCCCAGTTAATTGAAACTTAATTGCAAATTAACGGTTGCTCACCCGTAAATTCAACCAAATCCCCCCAAATCAGGTTGATTCATCAGGTGAGGATGTGCCTAGCGTCGTCGCTCAGAAATCAGGTGATGATTGCCTTGAGCAAAGTCAGTTCGCGACAGCAGTTGTTCTTCTAAGGCCGCGATCCGATTGTACGCCGCCGTCAGTTGAGCGGTTAAACGCTGAATTTGCAATTCGGGGGCAATATCCGCTTCGGGGCTGGCTTTCCCCGAACTCGGATGAGACTCGTCTGCGAGGACATCTTTATGGTGCATGAAATCTCCCCAATCCTCCCCAGAATCGGTGATAAGCAGATCACTCGGGGCTGACTCTCGGTTGTCCTCTAACTCGGAATCCCGGTGAGACTCGTTGCTGTCAAGAACGTGTGATAATCTCTGATTAAGATGCTCAATCATCTCGTAGAGTCCATCGACCTTTGTATTTAGGGCGAGTATTTGATTTTGAACGGGGTCCATAGCTTGATATCTCGACAGTTCACAGGTTATTCCTCATTCATAGTAGTCAGGAATTGGGAAAATCCTAATTTACTTTTAGTTTATTTAACTTTTACAAAAAAACGTCACGCTAGATACAGATTTACTCTGCCTTTGTCAAGAGTTTGTAAAGTTAGCTTAATCTGGGCTTCGATTGGCGATCGCCTTTTGATACGGCGGTTTCAGAGGAATTTGACTCCTATGGAAACTCGATCCAAGTCTGATTGTTCTCAGGATCGCTCATTGAACCATGAGGCGACTCACCATCAAAACCGAGCTCAAAAAGATGGGGAAGCCGAGGTGAGAGATGGGGCAATCCCTCGCCGGGAGAGGGTTGGACTGGGGTTGACCTCAACGATGGGTCAAGAAAACGCTATGCTTAGGGGGTGCAATGGAATTATGTAAAAGCTGCTTTGTCTGTTAGTCGCCGCTCTCTCTTAACAGGTGCGATCGCCGTAGGAGTCGCCCAACTGCTTACGGGATGTGAAACCTCACCGGATGAACGTCTGGTGGTGAAATTCCTCCGTGATGCGGTTCCGGCCCCGATGTTGGGAGAATTTCGCCGTTTTTTAGGGGAACGGGTGAGTTTAGATTTCTCGACTGAAGCCCAGTTAGCCGATCTCTTTCAAGCGTTAGTACGCTGGCATCAGACCCCGGAGAACCCGAGGGATGAGTCGGGCTGGCTTCGGTGGGGGCGATCGCCGCAAATTCCCCATTTAAGCTTACTTGGCCATAGTTGGCTGCCTAAAGCGGTTGAGAACCAATTGATTCAACCCTTAGAGGCTGAATCTTGGCGAAATTGGACGAGTCTACCGGAGACTCCCATCAATTGGCGTCAACTCCCCCGTCAAGGCGATCGCCTCTGGGGTGCGCCCTATCGCTGGGGAAGCACCGTCATCGTCTATCGCAAGGATAAGTTCGCTCAACTCGGCTGGACTCCCCAAGATTGGTCGGATTTGTGGCGTCAGGAGTTACGGGGACGGCTGGCCCTGTTGGATAGCCCCCGAGAGGTGATTGGCTTAACGCTCAAGAAATTGGGCTATTCTTACAACCATGACCGTCCCCAGGATGTACCCGAGTTAGCTAATGAACTCCAGGCCCTTCAGGAGCAAGTGTTGTTTTATTCTTCAACAACGATTCAGCAGCCGTTACTACGCGGTGATGTCTGGGTGGCGATCGGGTCATCGCGAGATATGCTGGCGATTCCTCAGTATGGACAACAGGTGGAGGCGGTGGTTCCCCAGTCGGGGACAGCCTTATGGGCCGATTACTGGGTGCGGCCGGCTGATGTGGCGGTCCATGAGTTAGGCGATCGCTGGATTGACTTTTGTTGGCAACCCCGCATTGCTGAACAATTGTCATTATTAGGCTTCGCCGCCTCACCTCGGGTTTTGGGGACTCCCCGCGACAATCTCCCGGAGTCTCTACGCCAAAATCGAGTCTTACTCCCCGACGGCGATCGCCTACAACGCAGTGAGTTTATTGAGTTAGCCTTAGGAGAAGCCAGTCTAAGTCAATATCGGCAAATTTGGCAGCAGCTACGGCGGGGAACATAGGGAAGGGGCAAGAGGAACCC